>JAZUPR010000152.1:0-16956 GCA_045605285.1 Clostridia bacterium
ATACGGAGAAATCATTTTAAAGGGTCTTAACAGACCTGTTTTTGAAGATGCTCTGGTAAAAAACATAAAAGGAGCACTTAAATATTGCGGTGAATTCTCTGTAAGAAAAGCACAGGCAAATATTTATATAGAGCCTTTAGAGGGAGAAGAGCAGGCAGACAATATCGTAGAAGTTTTAAAAAGAGTTTTTGGTATCGTTGCCATTATCGTCTCCTACGAGATAGGAAAAAATATTGAATCAATAAAAGAGGGTGCTGCAATCTCCTTTGAAAAAGAGCTTAAAGCGGCATCCACCTTTAAGGTAGAGGCAAAAAGGGCAGACAAGCGTTTTCCTTTAAAATCTCCTGAAATCTGTATGGAAGTGGGAGGATATATCCTTTCAAAGTTTCCAAATCTTAAGGTAGATGTTCATAATCCCGATGTAACCATAACAGTTGATATAAGAGAAGAGAATGCCTATATTCACACAGGCAGAATAAAGGGCGCAGGCGGTATGCCCTCAGGCACTAACGGCAAGGCAATGATGCTTCTGTCTGGCGGTATAGACAGTCCTGTTGCAGGATATATGATTGCAAAAAGAGGTGTAAGACTCGAGGCAGTGCACTTTTTCAGCTACCCTTACACCAGCGACAGAGCAAAGGACAAGGTTTTGAAACTGGCAAAGATTCTTGCTCAGTACACTGGCGGAATGAGGGTGCATATTGTTCCCTTTACAGAGATTCAGCTTCAGATAAGGGACAAGTGTCCTGAGGAATACATGACTCTTATAATGAGAAGATTTATGATGGAAATTGCCGAAAAGGTGGCTGAGAAAAATGGCTGCAAGGCCTTAGTAACAGGTGAAAGCATAGGTCAGGTTGCCAGTCAGACAATGAATGCACTTTCTGTTACCAACGATGCAGTTTCAATGCCTGTTTTCCGTCCCGTTATAGGAAATGACAAAGAAGAGATTGTTGAAATAGCAAGAAAAATAGGCACCTTTGATACTTCAATTTTACCTTATGAGGATTGCTGCACTGTATTTACTCCAAAGCATCCCAGCACAAAGCCGATTCTTGAAAAGGTTGTAAAGGCACAGAGCGTACTCGATATAGAGGCTCTTGTAAAAGATGCGGTAGATGGTTGTGAAACAATTACAGTATGATAAAAAAATCTAAAGAAAAGGATTGATTGATATGGCAGGAAAAACAGCTACAAGTAAAACTGAAATAAAAACAAAAGAAGAGGTAGGCAAAGCTGCGGCTATTGATTCAGCTATTGCAAAAATTGAAAAGGACTTTGGCGAAGGCTCTATTATGAGACTTGGCAAAGCTCCAAGCATTGATATTGAGGTTATTCCCACGGGTGCACTCTCTCTTGACCTTGCACTTGGTGTAGGAGGACTTCCCAGAGGCAGAATTACCGAGATATACGGACCTGAATCCTCAGGTAAGACCACTCTTACTCTCCACGTTATTGCAGAGGCTCAAAGACTTGGCGGTGAGGTTGCTTTTATAGATGCTGAACACGCTCTTGACCCTCACTATGCAAAAAATCTTGGAGTAGATATCGACAGACTCATCGTTTCCCAGCCCGATACAGGTGAGCAGGCGCTAGAAATTGCCGAGGCTCTTGCAAGAAGTAACGCCATAGATGTTATAGTAGTTGACTCTGTAGCGGCACTTGTTCCAAAGGCCGAGATAACAGGCGTAATGGGTGACTCTCACGTGGGTCTTCACGCTCGTCTTATGTCACAGGCACTTAGAAAGCTTACCAGCGTTATTCATAAATCAAACACAGTTGTTGTGTTTATAAATCAGCTCCGAGAAAAAGTCGGCGTTATGTATGGTAACCCCGAGGTTACCACAGGCGGACGCGCACTTAAGTTCTATGCATCTGTACGTATTGACATAAGAAGAGTAGAGGCTATAAAAGACGGAGCAAATATCATAGGAAACCGCACCAGAGCAAAGGTTGTAAAAAACAAAATGGCTCCTCCTTTTAAAGAGGCAGAGTTTGACATTATGTTTGGCGAGGGTATTTCCAGAGAGGGAAGTATTCTTGATGTGGCAACCGATTTTGGCATTATTACAAAAGGCGGTGCATGGTATTCATACAATGGTGAGCGTCTTGGTCAGGGAAGAGACAAGGTAAAAATTTATATGAAAGAAAACCCCGACTTTACCCAGATGATATACGATATGATTATTGATAAAATTAAAGAAGAAAAGAACGGGACACCGTCAAAAAGTACACCATCATCAGACGACGGAAATATGGAATAATATATGAAAATTACCGATATAACAAGACAAAAGAAAAACAGCCAGAGAGTAAATATATTTCTTGATAATGAGTATGCATTTTCTCTCGAAGAGGTTGATGTTTTAAAGTTTAAGCTTAAAATCGGTGTTGAACTTGATGAAAAAGAGATTGAAAAGCTCTCTCTTGAATCCAATCTTTCCAAAGCTATGAAAAAATCTATGGATATCCTTTCGAGAAAACCTGTAACAAAAAAAGAGCTTGAAAATAAGCTTAAAGATAAGGGCTATGACGAAAGTGTGATTTCAGTTGCTGTGGAAGAGCTTACAGAGCTTGGGTATTTGAATGATTATGACTATGCCACTCTCTATCTTGACTATGCAACGGAAAAATGCTACGGAAAGAAAAAGATTGTATTTGAGCTTACTCATAAAGGTGTGGACCCTGACATCATATATGAGGTTTTGGACGAGCACTATAAACCAACCGCCCAAGAGCTATCTGATATGATTTCTTCAAAATACGGGTCTGTAGATTGCTCTGATTTAAAGACAAAGCAAAAGATTATGAGATTTTTCGTATCAAGAGGCTTTGGGTTTGACGAGGCAAATGACGCTATAAAGCATTACACTAATATGCAAAACGATTGATTACGGAGGATGTAATGACAAAAAATATAGGTTTTGTATCACTCGGATGTGCAAAAAATCTTACTGATACCGAGACTATGCTTGGAATACTCAGAGAGAATAATTTTAACATTACCGCAGAACCGAAAGATGCAGATATTCTAGTGGTAAACACCTGTGCATTCATAGACAGTGCCAAGGAAGAGTCCATAAATGCCATAATAGAAATGGCTCAGTATAAAGAGGACAAATGCGAGCTTTTAATAGTTACAGGCTGTCTTGCACAGAGATATAAAAATGAAATAGAAGAACAGTTGCCCGAGGTTGACATAATTCTTGGTACAACGGACTACAGTAAGATTGCAGATGCTATTTTTCTTTTTTATGAAAAAAGAGAAAAAATATCTCTTGTCGGCGATGCCGATACCGAGGTGGAGGATAATCTTCCCAGAGTCCGTTCAAGTGCTCCTTATACTGCATATATCAAGATTGCAGACGGATGCGACAACCATTGCACCTACTGCATCATTCCAAAACTTCGCGGAAAGTTTCGCTCCAGAAGTGAAGAGAGCATTATTGACGAAGTTAAAAGCATGGCTCTTGAGGGAGTAAAAGAGCTTATTCTCGTGGCTCAGGACACAGCCTATTACGGCATGGATAAAGGAGAACTCAAACTGGCAGGACTTCTCAAAAAAATATCTCAGATTGACGGCATAGAGTGGATAAGACTTCAGTATTGCTATCCTGAAAATATTACAGATGAGCTTATAGATGAAATTGCGGCTAACAAAAAGATAGTTAAATATCTCGATATTCCACTACAACATGTCAGCGACAATGTTCTTAGAAAAATGGGAAGGAAAAGCAGATATCAGGAAATTGTCGATTTGATTTCTAAAATGAGAAATAAAATCCCGTCTCTTTCCATTCGTACATCTCTTATCGTGGGATTTCCGGGAGAAACCGACGAAGATTTTAATATTCTAAAAGATTTTCTTGTCACATATAAGCTTGACAAGGTGGGGGTTTTCACTTACTCCAGAGAAGAGGACACTCCCGCATATAATTTTGAAAATCAAGTGCCTGAAGATGTATCTAGAGACCGCAGAGATATCCTTATGACAGTTCAGAAAGATGTATCAAAAGAGCTTATTTCAAAAAAGATAGGCTCAAAAGCAGAGGTTATAATCGAAGGTTACGACGAAGAGGAATTCTGCTATGTGGGCAGGTCTTCTACCGATACCCCCGAGGTTGACGGAGCCGCTTTTGTATATAGCGAAAGGGAGCTTAATGCAGGGGATATTGTCACCTGTACTGTTATAGATTCCGATGAATATGACATAGTATGTAAACTTGAAAATTAGCCTTACGGCAGGGAGGTTTATTATGAATACACCAAATAAAATAACACTTGCAAGAATTTTTCTTATACCAATTTTTATTGTTGCATTTATGACAAATAATCCGTACAGCGACTTGCTCGGAGCAATCATTTTCCTTGTGGCGTCACTCACAGACGGCATAGACGGACACATTGCCAGAAAGTATAATCTTGTAACAGATTTTGGAAAGTTTTTAGACCCTCTTGCAGACAAGCTTCTTGTGGCATCAGCTCTTATTTGCTTTGTAGAGCTTGGCAGAGTAAGCGCGTGGATGGTGATTGTCATTATAGCAAGAGAATTTATCGTTACAGGTCTTCGCTCTGTAGCGGCTACAAAAGGTGTTGTAATAGCTGCAGCTATGACAGGCAAAATTAAGACCTGCATACAGATGGCTGCATCGGTGTGTGCGTTTTTCTTTTACGCTGAGCCATTTATAATAGGCGGTTATTCTGTGTGCTACATAGCTATGTTTGTATCAACACTCTTTACAGTTTACTCAGGCATTGAGTACCTTTATGTAAACAGAAAACTTCTTCTGGAGGACAAATAAGTGATTTTTGATTTTATGTCCCGTCTGTCAGCAGGACTTCTTGCCATAATACTGTCAGTATTTGGAATAACAACCGATACAGACAAGCTTGACTATCAGAAAAACTCACTTGCTTTTGACTCCCCTCTTTGTGTGCATTATATAGATGTAGGTCAGGGAGACAGCATTTTTGTAAAACTTCCAAACGGTGAAAACATTCTTATAGATGCTGGAGATAATGACGCGGGAGTAGATGTTGCAGGATATCTGAAAGATTTAAAGGTAAAAGAAATTGATTATCTTGTTGCCACTCATCCTCATTCAGACCATATTGGCGGTATGGATGATGTGATAAATAGGTTTGACATAGGAACAATGTATATGCCCGATGTTACACACAACACCTCTACTTTTTCGTCTCTTTTAGATGCAATAGAAGAAAACGATGTAAAACTCAAAGTTGCAAAAGCAGGAGTAAATATCTTAAAACAAGAAAATCTTTCTATAGATATTCTCTCGCCCGATAGCCGTACTTATGAGGATATGAATAACTACAGTGTGGTTTTAAAAATAACTTATGGAAACACAGGATTTCTTTTTACGGGTGATGCCGAAAAAGAAGTTGAAAATAAATTAAAATCCAACCTTAAATCAAATGTTATAAAAATAGGTCATCATGGTTCACACACTTCCACGGGAGAAAAGTTTCTGCAAAAGGTGTCTCCCGAGGTGGCAGTCATTTCCGTCGGAGAGGGAAATGACTACGGTCATCCTCATGCTAAGGTTATGGAGTGTCTTGAAAGAAATAATATAAAGGTTTTTCGCACAGACTATGACGGAACAGTAGTCATAGGAAGTGACGGAGAAAAAATTGTGTATTAACAATAGGAGAATTATCCATGAAAATTGTTGTAGACAGAATAGAGGGCGGCTATATAATAGCCGAATTTTCTGACGGAAAAAAGGAAAATCTTCCCCATATCTTTGCACCCGATGCAAAAGAGGGAGATGTTATAGATATATCAATAGATATAGAAAGTTCAAAAGAATGCAGCAAAACTATAAAAGACAGACTTGACAGACTCTTTGATAAGTAGGAGGGAGTTATGGAAAAAACTGATTTGACATTTAATGTTCTTATTGCCGCAATGGGAGAGACCGACTTTTCTCTTGTAAGAAATATGAATCTCAATGCAGACTGCATAATGGCAAACCAGACAGACAATACATCAAAAGGCGATTTTGATATAAACGGATATAAGGTTACTGTTGTAAACAGTACAATAAAAGGTCTTGCCGCAAACAGAAATCTTGCTCTTGATAATTCCAAGGCAGATATTGTTCTATTTGCCGATGATGATATGGTATACAGGGACGATATGCCGCAGGGTGTTGTTTCTGCATTTTTGGAAAATCCAAAAGCTGATGTTATAATTTTCGGCTGCACAGAGACAGATGCAGAGGGCAATATATTAAGAGAGTATGCCAACACCAACAGACGAAAGATAGGGCTTAGTGCCCTTAAATATCCCACTTATATAATTGCGGCAAGAAGAAAGAGTCTTAAGAGAAAAAAAATCCGCTTTTCTCAGATGTTTGGCATAGGCTCTGCTTACTCACTTGGTGAGGACACAGTATTTCTCGCAGATTGCTTTAAAAAGTTTTTGAGGGTATATACCAGCGATTTTAATATCGGCACAAGTTCTAAGGAGCTTCATTGGTTTCAGGGATATACCGATAAGTTTTTCTTTGACAAAGGAGCTCTCTACAGGCATATCTTCGGACCGCTGGCACCTGTATATGCTCTTTATTATTCGAGAAAATATGAAAGAATTTCAGGGGTAAAACATGCCAAAATAATGAAATTTATGGAAGAAGGCATATTAGACTATGCCAAGAAGATAAAGACCAATAAAATAAACAGGGCAGGAATGTAAAAACAGGGCATAGAGATAATAATTATCTATGCCCTGTTTTTCTTTCAGCTAATTATCTAATGTATATCAAGATGTGGAAACGTCCATATTGACAAACACAATATATTGTGGTAATATAAACTTACAACAATTGGCAAGTTTATAAAGTTTTTGAATAAATTGTTAACATTACTATCCTCTGTGGCTCTGTTCTTGATTTTATTTTGCGAGTGTGATATACTAAGAAACGGTGTGCGCAGAAAGGAATGAATCATAATGAAAATGTGTGCAATATGCAAAAAGCAACCTGCAGTTGTTTTTGTAAGTAAATCAGACGGACAAAAGGTGATAAACGAAGGATATTGCCTTAAATGTGCTATAGATACAGGTATTACACCGGTAGACCAGCTTGCTTCTCAGTTTCAGATTGACCCTGAGGAGCTTAACTCTATGATTGAGAGCATGACAGATATGTTCTCAGGAGAAAATTTCAACGAGGCGTTTATGGATGTCCTTGGCGGCGGCAATATTATGGAGCCTCCGTCAGACGATGAAGAAAGTCGCGCCGAGCCTATAGGGAATATATTTTCAGGGAAATCTCCTAAGGGTAAAAAGGGCAAAAAAAGTGCTCTTGATACCTTTGGCATAAATCTTACCAGACAGGCAGAAAACGACCTTTTGGACCGTGTTGTCGGCAGAGAAAACGAGATTGAAAGAGCAGTGCAGATTCTCAATCGCCGCAGTAAAAACAATCCTGTACTTCTCGGTGCACCCGGAGTGGGAAAAACTGCTATTGCAGACGGCATCGCTCAGAGAATTGCAAGAAACGAAGTACCCGAAAAGCTATGCGGTGCAAAGGTATATCTTATAGATATTGCAAATGTGGTTGCAGGCACTCAATACAGGGGTCAGTTTGAAAGCAGACTTAAAAATATTGTAGAAGAGGCAAGAAGAGACAATGTTATTCTTGTTATAGACGAAATTCACTCTATCGTAAGCGCGGGCGATGCAGACGGTGCAATGAATGCTGCCAACATCTTAAAACCTGCTCTTTCAAAAGGCGATATTCAGGTTATCGGTGCAACTACCCTTGAAGAGTACAGAAAATATATAGAAAAAGATTCTGCCTTAGAGAGAAGATTTCAGCCTGTTCTCATAGATGAGCCGAATATAGAAGACACCATCGAAATTCTCAAAGGCACAAAAGATTATTATGAAAATTTTCACAATGTAACCATAGATGATTACGTAATAAGAGAGGCTGTAGTTCTTGCCGATAAATATATACACGACAGATTTCAACCTGACAAATCCATTGATGTAATAGACGAGGCGGCATCAAAGCTCAATATTGATTCCCCGTACTCAAAAGAGATTATCGAGCTAAAGACTTCTCTTTCTGAGACGGAAAAAAGACTCGCGAAACTGCAAGAGTGTGAGGATGCAGAAAATCCGCCTTATGAAGAAATAGCGACAGCAAAATCAGATAAACTTCGCATAGAGAGCGAGATTTCAAAATTACGCACTCTTCAAAAGGCCACAAAAGTTACAGTTGACGATGTTGCCAGAGTAATAGAACTCTGGACAGGTATTCCTGTTAAAAATATAACCGAAACAGATAAGTCAAAGCTTTTAAATCTTGAAGACAGACTTCATAAAAGAATTATAGGTCAGGAAAAAGCTGTTTCGGGCGTTGCTGCGGCAGTTCGAAGAAACAGAGCACTCAAAATGAGCAAAAAACGCCCTGTGTCCTTTATATTTGTCGGACCCACAGGAGTCGGTAAAACCGAGCTTGTAAAAGCTCTTGCCGAGTGCCTTTTTGATGACGAAAGTGCTCTTATCAGGGTTGATATGAGTGAATATATGGAAAAACATACTGTTTCAAAGCTAATCGGAGCACCCCCGGGATATGTTGGATATGACGATGCAGGACAGCTCACCGAAAAAGTTCGCAGAAAGCCATATTCTGTCATTCTTTTAGATGAAATTGAAAAAGCACATGCTGATGTGTTCAACATTCTTCTGCAGGTTCTTGATGATGGCAGAATTACAGATTCTCAGGGACGCGTGGTTAATTTTGAAAACACAATCATTATTATGACATCAAATGCAGGTACTAATGTGGGTCAAAGCTCAGGCTTTGGATTTTTGGGAGATACAAATTCCATAAGCTCCAGAGTGGATACGGCTCTTAAAGAATTTTTCAGACCTGAATTTTTAAACAGGGTTGACGATATAATAGAGTTTGAAGCTCTTACAAAAGATCAGCTCTTAAAGATAGTAGACCTTATGCTATCTGATATTGTTTCAGAGCTTTCCGAAATGGGACTTGGCTTTAAAATATCTGAAACCGCAAAAGAGCTTATTATAGAAAACGGCTATAACCCAAGAATGGGAGCACGACCTATAAGACGAGAAATCAGAAAGAGTATAGAAGACCCCGTTTCAAATATTCTTCTTTCTGATGATATCCCCGAAAATGCCACAATATGTGTTGATGTAAAGGATAATAAAATTTTTGTTTCACTTATTAACATATGACAAAAGGAGTAGCGGATAATGAATATTACACATTTAAAATATGCTCTTGAAGTTGAAAAAACGAGCTCTATATCCAAGGCGGCAGAGAATTTATATCTCAATCAGCCCCACCTTAGCAAATCTATAAAGGAGCTTGAGGATAATATCGGCATTACAATATTCAACCGTACCTCCAAAGGAGTTATCCCTACAAAACAAGGTGCAGAATTTCTTGTTTATGCACAAAATATTGTTTCACAGGTAGAAGAAGTGGAAAATATGTATAAGGGCGGAAGTCACAATGAGGGAAAATTCAGTATTTCTGTCCCTATGGCTTGTTATGTGGCAGAGGCATTTATAGATTTTGTAAAATCTATTTCCAATAGCGACAACATCAGCATAGATTACCACGAAACAAATTCTCTTGTTGCTATAAACAATGTTACAAACGGTGATAACAATATTGCCATTATAAGATATCAGACTAAATATGAAAAATATTTTTTGCAGTTTCTTGAAGAAAAAGACTTGGATGTAGAACCGCTGTGGGAATTCTCCTACAGAGTTATAATGTCGGTAAATCATCCTCTTGCCATGGAAAAAAATATTAAATGTTCCGACTTGGAAAAATATATAGAAATTACTCATGGTTATCTTACAATTCCCACTCTCCCTGTGTCAAAGGCGAGAGAGTTGATGAATTCTTCTGGTTCTGCCAAGGAAATTGCGGTGTATGAAAGAGAGAGTCAGTTTGAACTCCTTAGAAATATTCATACCACATATATGTGGGCATCACCCACACCGGCAAGTATTTTAAATACTATGCCCCTTGTTCAGAAAATCTGTGAAATAAAGGACAATAGCTATAAAGATGTTATTATCTGCCGAAAAGGATACAAACTCAATAATCAGGAAAAGCTTTTTGTACAGAGCGTTAAAAAGGTTATTGGTGAATTTAATTTTGAGTGATTATGTCTTCTTGGAATAACGCTATTCCAAATTGGATATTTTAAAATGGGAATTTTTGTGTTATTATATAGACATACTAAGGAAGGAGAGATGGCATTATGAAAGATGCTTGGAGAGGATTTAAACCAGGAAAATGGAATAACGAAATCGATGTAAGAGGTTTTATTATAAAAAACTACACACCTTATGACGGAGACGACTCATTCCTTGAAGGCCCCACAGAAGATACAAAGGCTCTTTGGGAGCAGGTTATGGAGCTTTCAAAACAGGAAAGAGAAGCCGGCGGTGTTCTTGATATGGATACCAAGGTTGTGTCTACCATTACATCACACGGAGCAGGATATCTTGATAAGGATAAAGAAAGAATTGTTGGTTTCCAGACAGATAAACCTTTCAAGAGATCACTTCAGCCTTACGGCGGTATAAGAATGGCTATGAAAGCCTGCAAGGACAACGGATATGAGGTTGACCCTGAGGTTGTAGAATATTTTACAACACACAGAAAAACTCATAACGCAGGTGTGTTTGATGCATACACCGAAGAGATGAGAAGATGTCGTTCAAATCATATCATTACAGGACTTCCCGATGCTTACGGACGAGGCAGAATTATCGGTGACTACAGACGAGTAGCGCTTTATGGTACAGACCGTCTTATCGAAGACAAAGAAAACCAGAGAAGACACGCAGGCTCTATTATGACTGAAGACACCATAAGACACAGAGAAGAGCTTTCAGAGCAGATTACTGCACTCAAAATGCTCGCTGAACTTGCAAAGATTTATGGTTGCGACATTTCAAAACCTGCAACAAATGTTCAGGAAGCTATTCAGGCAGTATATTTTGCATACCTTGCAGCAGTTAAAGAGCAAAACGGTGCTGCAATGAGCCTTGGAAGAACATCAACCTTCCTTGATATATATGCAAAGCGTGACCTCGAAGAAGGCACATTTACAGAAAAAGAAATTCAGGAATTTATAGACCAGTTTGTTATGAAACTCCGTCTTGTAAAATTTGCAAGAACACCTGACTACAATCAGATTTTTGCGGGAGATCCTACATGGGTTACAGAATCAATCGGTGGTATGGCTCTTGACGGAAGACACATGGTTACAAAGATGTCTTACAGATATCTTAATACCTTAAACAATATCGGCACAGCTCCGGAGCCTAATATGACTGTTCTCTGGTCAACAAATCTTCCGGAAAACTTCAAAAAGTTCTGTGCAAAGATTTCTATAAAACATTCTGCTATTCAGTATGAAAACGATGATTTGATGCGCACATACCACGGTGACGACTACGCTATCGCATGCTGTGTATCATCAATGAAAATCGGTAAAGAAATGCAGTTCTTTGGTGCAAGAGCAAACCTTGCAAAATGTCTCCTTTATGCAATCAACGGTGGTGTTGACGAAATTTCAGGCGTTCAGGTAGGACCTGAGTACAGAGCTTGCGAGGGCGAGTATCTTGACTACGATGATGTAATGAAAAAATACTGCGATATGCTTAAGTGGCTTGCGTCTGTATATGTAAACACCTTGAATGTTATTCACTATATGCATGATAAATACAGCTATGAGAGACTTCAGATGGCTCTTCACGACAAGAGAGTAAAAAGATGGTTTGCTACCGGTATTGCTGGTATGTCAGTTGTTGCCGACTCTCTCTCTGCTATTAAATATGCAAAGGTTAAACCTATAAGAGATGAAAGAGGAATAGCTGTAGACTTTGAAATTGAGGGTGATTTCCCTAAATACGGAAATGATGATGACAGAGTTGACTCAATCGCAAATGATATCTTAAGACGCTTTATAAGATACTTGAGAGAAAATAAACCATATCGTGATAGCGTTATCACCACATCTGTACTTACCATCACTTCAAACGTTACCTATGGTAAAAACACAGGCTCAACTCCTGACGGCAGAAAGAAAGGCGAGGCTTTTGCTCCGGGTGCAAACCCAATGCACGGAAGAGATTGCTGCGGTGCAGTTGCATCACTCGCATCTGTTGCAAAGCTTGACTTCAAGTACGCACAGGACGGTATTTCAGATACATTCTCCATCATTCCTGATGCTCTCGGAAAAGATGAAGAAATGAAAGAAGAAAATCTTATCGCACTTCTTGACGGGTATGTTACAAAAGCAGGACATCACCTCAATGTAAACGTGTTTGACAGAGAACTTCTTCTCGATGCTCAGAAACATCCTGAAAAATATCCTCAGCTCACTATCAGAGTTTCAGGATATGCAGTAAACTTTATTAAGCTTACAAAGGAACAGCAGGACGAGGTAATTTCCAGAACATTCCACGAAACTGTATAGGATATGATTTTGCTATGAAAGGTTATATTCATTCAATCGAAACCTTCGGGGCTGTAGACGGCCCCGGAGTAAGATTTGTAGTTTTCTTTCAGGGTTGTCCCTTAAGATGTCAGTATTGTCATAATCCTGACACCTGGGAGGTGGGAAAAGGCACTCCCACAGATGTAGATTCCATTATAGGAAAAATGCATCGCAATATCAGCTTTTATAAACGCGGAGGAATCACAGCCACAGGCGGAGAACCGCTTTTGCAGATAGACTTTTTAACAGAGCTATTCAAAAAAGCAAAGGAAAACGATATCCACACCTGCCTTGATACCTCGGGCATTGCCTTTAACCCGTCTGATACAGAAAAGATAGATGCACTCATGCAGTACACAGATTTGATTCTTTTGGATATAAAGCATATAGACACCGATAATCACAAAGCCCTCACAGGCTTTCCAAATGATAATGTCCTGTCTTTTGCAAAGTATCTTAACGAAAAAAATATACCTGTGTGGATAAGGCATGTTGTTGTTCCGGGCATTACCGACAACGAGACATATCTTAGAAAACTGGGAGATTTTCTTTCTCCGTTCAGCAATGTAGAGAAAATTGAAACACTTCCTTATCATTCATTGGCAAAACATAAATATGAAAATCTCGGTATTGATTATCCGCTTCCCGATACGCCCAATGCCACAAAGGAGCAGGCACAATGGGCAAAGTGTATAATTGAGAGTGGGTGTAGAAAAATGCACATACCACACAAGGCGGAATAAAATATAACATTGATTTTAAAGTAGGAATTCGTCAGATGACGAATTCCTATTTACATATAGTGCCTTGTGTTTTGAACAAACTTCACCTCTCGGCGTACCACCTGTACGCCTTCGGGTATCCCCTGCGGGTTCAGTTTGTCCAATCTGTAACATTTTTCTTTCACCCAAAACAATATACTGCTGCTTATCACTTGAAAACTTGTCTTTCTTTGTGTATAATGTTCTTATATAAAAAACGGAGGGTTTTATGAAAACTGTAGCCTTTTGTACACTCGGTTGTAAGGTAAATCAATATGAAACCGAGGCAATGAACGAGCTTTTTAAAGAAAAAAATTATATAATAAATGATTTTGAAGATGTAAGCGATATTTATGTCATAAACACCTGCACCGTCACAGGAATGGGCGATAAGAAATCCCGCCAGATGATAAGACGGGCAAAGAGCTTAAACCCTGATGCAGTAATTGCAGTTGTCGGATGCTATTCACAGGTCTCGCGTGATGAGGTTGAAAAAATCGACGGAGTCAGCATAATTCTCGGCACAGACGAAAGAAAAAATATCGTCACCTATGTTGAGGACTATATGTCACAGGGAAAAGCTATATCAAGGGTAGGAGATATTATGAAAAATCATAATTTTGAAAACCTTTGGATAACTTCTTATGAAAGCAGAACAAGAGCTTTTGTAAAAATTGAAGATGGGTGTAATGAGTTCTGTTCATATTGCATCATCCCATATGCCCGCGGACCTGTAAGGAGCAGAGAACTCGATGATATCAAAAAAGAAGTAACCACCCTTGCATCAAATGGATTTAAAGAAATTGTCCTCACAGGAATACACCTTGCATCTTATGGAAAAGATATGCAGGATACATCGCTTATAGATGCCATTCGCGTTGTGGAAAGTGTAGATGGCGTAGAGAGAATCCGCTTAGGCTCTGTAGAGCCAAGACTTCTTACAGAGGAGTTTATAAAAGAAATCTCCAAAATGAAAAAAATGTGTAATCATTTTCACATCTCTCTTCAGAGCGGCTCAGATGCCACCTTAAAGAGAATGAACAGAAAATATACTGCAGATGAATTTTTCCATGGCGTAACTCTTCTTAGAAAATATTTTGATAATCCCGCTATCACTACAGATATCATCGTAGGTTTCCCCGGTGAAACCGATGAAGAATTTAATGAAAGCCTTTCCTTTGCAAAAAAGCTTAACTTAAGCGAGGCTCACGTTTTCTCTTATTCCAACCGAAAAGGCACCAGAGCCGATAAGATGCCAAACCAGATTCTTAAAAAAGTAAAGGAAGAAAGAAATAAGAAGATGTCCTCTCTTTGTGACTCCATGCACAAAGCCTATGTAAACGAGCATGTAGGAAAAACCTATTCTGTTCTTTTCGAGCAGGAAACAGAAAAAGGTGTTTTTGAAGGTCACATGACCAATTATATAAAGGTTGTTGCAAAGTCCGAGAAAGATGTCTGCCACAAGATTTTGCCTGTCCGTATAACAGAGCATAAAGAGGGCATAGCTTTTGGTGAAATTGTATAAAAAACACTCCGAAAATTTTCGGAGTGTTTTTTATACATGACGATTTTTTTTAATACCAATCATAAAGCCTTCCCCTCCCAAGGGGAAGGTGTCAAAACCCAAGGTTTTGGCGGATGAGGTGGTAAATGAGAATTGAAAACTACTTTTCTTCAGGCAAACTTAGTTTGTGAAGTTGTGCCACAACTTCACAATGTCCCGAGTGAGCAAACATATCAACAAGTGAGCATTTTGTCATTATATATCCGTATTTTTCTTTAAGTATCTTTAAATCTCTTGCGAGAGTTGCGCTGTTGCACGATACATATACCAGCCTTTTTGGAGAAATGTCGCTTATAAGCTGAAGTAAGTTTTCGTCGCATCCCTTTCGCGGGGGGTCTACTATCACTACATCTGCACTTTTTCCTTTGGCTATAAGCTCTTTTGTTATTTCCGTGCAGTCTCCGCAGTAAAACTCTGCATTGTTCACCTTGTTCAATGCAGCATTTTTCTTTGCATTCTCTACAGCCGCATCTACTATCTCTATTCCTATTACTTTTTTTGCCGCATCTGCCATAAACAGAGATATACTTCCTACTCCGCAGTACAGGTCAAATACTGTTTCTTCCCCTGTAAGAAGTGCATAGTCCTTTGCTTTTTGATATAGCTTTTCCATCTGGGCATAGTTCACCTGAAAGAAACTGTTTGGCGATATGATAAACTCTATCCCTTTTATCTTTGCGCGGATACTGTCGTCTCCGTAGAGTGTTATGTTTTCATATCCCATTACAACATTGCTGTTTTTTGTGTTGATGTTCTGCACAAGGCTTTTTAAGTTCACCTTTTCTTTTAAAAGTCTTGTCAGCTCGTCACTCTTTGGAAGCTTTTCCCTGCTGTTTGTTACTATAATAACCATCAGTTCATCTTTTTCGTCTCCGCCGTGACGCACACAGATGTGCCTTACAATTCCCGAATGTTTTTCTTCATTGTATATAGATATTTTGTTGCTCTCTAAAAAGCTCATCACCACAGATACCGCTTTGTTTATTTCCTCGTTCTGAATAAGGCAGGTTTTAGTCGGCACTATTTTGTGGCTTGATTTTTCAAAAAATCCGCAGACAGGCACACCATTGTCTATTCCCACAGGGAACTGAGCCTTGTTTCTGTAGTGGTATATGTTTTCGTTATCTGCCATTCCTTCATATATATAAGAGCCTTCATCGTAGCCGCCAATTCTTTTGATGTTTGAAAGCACGTGGCTCTCTTTTATTTTTGACTGCTCCGTGTAGTCAATGTGCATCAGAGTACAACCGCCGCATTTTTCAAAATAAGGGCATTTCGGTTCCACTCTTTTTGGCGACGGAGAAACAATCTTTTCTGTTTTTCCAAATCCGTAGGTTTTGTTTGCCTTGGTTACCCTCACCATAGCAATATCACCTGGCACAGCACCTTTTATAAAGAGGGGATATCCGTTTTCGGTTTTGCCTATACCGTCTCCATCCACTGTCATATCTGTAATATTAAGTTTTAAAATCTGGTTAACCCTAACTATGTCAATCACCTCAAAAATTATTATAATTGACCGTGCAAAACTTGTCAACAAATGCATATAGATAAAATAGTGAGATTTTTAAAAAAAGGAGTTGCTTTTATGAACAAAACTGTTATACTCAGTCCTTATGATAAATACATATCCGGAACTATGGAGAGAGTCTTTTCAGGAGATAGTATGGTTTTAAATTGCGTTATAAATCATCCTTTGTACGAAAACGGACAAATTCTCCGTCTTTATGCACTTTCCACCTCTTACGCAGGGGAGCCGCCTTTCCTTGTGGGCTACTACGAATCTACAGGTAAAAGCACAAGGATAGAAACAAACATAGATTTTTCTAATGTTATGGAAAAATCCGCTCGTTATTCAGATACATATCTTGTCACAAAATACGACGGACAAAATGATGAGCCACTTGCAGCAGCTTTCTACGGATTGGAGTGGAATGTTCCAAGGGTTTTAAACTCTCCTGCGAGATATTTAAAAGCATCTGCGGAAAAAGAAGAAATTGTTGAAGATATGACAATATGTAATGCACAAAAAACTCTCCAAAGTCTTAAAAGTAAAAACTTAACAGATAAATCAGTTGTAGAAAAATATATATCAGA
>JAZUPR010000153.1:0-3188 GCA_045605285.1 Clostridia bacterium
TTATGGAATTTATTAATTATTAAAGTCCATAAAATAAGAACGGTTGGAGTAAGCCTAGTCTTCTTATTTTATGCTATCTTCTGATCCTGCAACCATTTGAAAAACATCAAGGTGTGTCCGTTTGTTGTTAAAATCATTAAAAATCATGTCTGTTGCCTGTATCTATGCCATATTTTTCAAAAATACAGATAATTTCTTCTATGGCATCAAAATCGGATAAAGTGTCGTTGCTTAAAATTGTCTTTATTTCGTTTAATGCTGATATAGCCCTTGTGTTTGCAATTTCTTGTATGTTAAAGTTATAAATAGAAAAATAATTTTCCAAGTGTTCTAAAACAATTTTCTGAATAAGTTCGTTTTGTGTATTCAAAAGTTTCACCACCTTATACATTCAAATGAATGTAGGAATAATATATGGTAACACATATATGTTAAAATGTCAATACATTCGAACAAATGTAAACTAAGGGGTGGTTATATGGCATATTATCCTCGATTGAAAAATTTAAGAGAAGACCATGATATGACTCAGGCGCAGGTTGCTCAAAAGCTATTTATTACACAACAACAGTATTCTCTATACGAAAAGGGATACAGAGAGATACCGGTAACGGCCTTGGTAACATTGGCAGATATGTATAAAACTACAGTTGATTATATATTGGGTAGAACAGATGAAACAAAGAATTAATGCAAACGGAAAAAATCTTGTGGGTGAAAGACTTAAGATACTCAGAAATCGTGACAAATTGTCACAACGCGATCTGGCAAGAGAGTTTCAGCTCATTGGAATAGATATGGATAAAAATGTTATAACAAGAATAGAAACAAATAAAAGGTATGTGACAGATTTTGAACTGCAGGCAATAAAACAAATTTTTAATGTCAGTTATGACTATCTGATAGATGGAATTGATGAAACAGGAAAATGAAATAACCCTCGACGAAAGTCGGGGGTTTATTATATATAGAAAAACTCGCATTTTGCGAGTTTTTACAACACCTCTTCACTATTAACTATTACTTATTACTTTCCAAAAATCCGTACACATACCTTTTAAGGAATAGTGAAGAGTGAATAGGTAATAAGTAAAAATCCTTGCACCATAAGTACAAGGATTTTTGGTGGAGGCGAGGAGAATCGAACTCCTGTCCAAAAATCAATCCGGCAGAGGCTCTCCGAGTGCAGTCTGTGATTAACATTCCCTTTGCCAAGAGTTCACAGACAAACTCTTGGCATTGGTAGCTTCATTGTTCATGGCAGGCTCAAAGCTTTGCCTGCTCACGTTCACCGCATAATGACGCCCTTATCCCTGCCGCGGTCTGCAAGGTAAGAACGGCTGCCTTTAATTAGGCAGCGTAAGCAACGTTATTGTTAGCTTTTATATTTAAAGTTAGGCTTTTAAAGTGGTGCCATCCACTACTCGCTCCTCTGTGTTCATAATCCCTGTCGAAACCTTTACGCCCCCAAGGAATATTATAGCTTGCAGAAAATATTATATACTAAAAAATATTTTTTTGTCAACGGTAAAATGTGGACAAAAGCCCTTTGTTTATCGAGCTTTGTTGACAAAAAACGAGCAAGATGATAGAATGAACTCAACGGACATTCATGAATTGCCCCTACATCAGATTCTATAATACATTGAAATCGTAGGGGAGGGTCTCCGTGCCCTCCCGGTTGGTTTAAAAATTATCGGGAGGGGGTGGAACCCCTCCCCTACAACATTAGTTTTGAGTGGTTTTTTGTATCGGCAATTTACGAATTGCCCGAAAACATACAATTATTGAGGTGTTTTATGAAAAACACATTTTTTCAAAAGCTTAATAATAAATCTTTTTATGCCACATTCTTTGCACTTTTTGCATGGGCATTGTTTATAATGCTTGTATCTCTTGCTTTTTGTGCTAAGACATCTGTAGAGTCTATCTGTGTTTTCACATCATATTTTTACAAACCGCTCATACTCTTTTTAAACTTTATGCCCGCACTTCTTATGTGCCTTTTCTTTTATTTTATTACAAACAGGGTGTATTTGTCGGGGCTTATTTCTTCTGTGATAATACTCATTATGCTCTACATAAATGAAATGAAGATAATATTTAGAAATGATGTGTTTACAGCTGTTGACCTTACTCTTGTAAGTGAGGCTATGAATATGGCAGAAAGGTACAGACCTTTTTTTGACTTGTATTATGCTTTTGCTATTGTGCTTGTTGTTGCAGGTGTTTACGTGTCAAAAAGATTTTTTAAATCAAAAGTTCCAAAAAAATCTCTACGCCTTGTAGGTGTTGTTGTTTCTCTTTCTATTCTTGTCGGTGCGGTTTCACCTGTATATATTGACAGAAAAATCTATGACAAGACCGAAAACATGGAACGATGCAAGACCTTTATGAGTGTTTTCAGCGAAAGAGACCAATTTGTATCCAGAGGTTTTATATATTCCTATCTTCACTCCTTTGGCGATATTATTGAAAAATCTCCCGAAAACTACAAAAAATCCGATGTAAAAGATTATCTTTCAAAATACAGTTATGACAAAATTTCAGAGGATAAAAAGATAAATATCATATCGGTAATGCTTGAGGCATACAACGATTTTAGTAAGTTCTCAGGCGTAAAGCTCACAAGGGATCCATACAGAGAGTTTAGAAGAATTAAGAATAAAAGCATATACGGAAATGTTCATACAAACACCTTCGGAGGAGGAACGGTCAACACAGAAAGAGCCTTTATCACAGGCTTTTGCGATAACTATGAATTCCGTCATCCTATAGACTCTTACGCAAGATATTTAAAGAACGAGGGATATATAACAGAGGGGTCGCACCCGGGTCACAGCTGGTTTTACAACAGAGACGCCATAAACTCATATATGGGATTTGACAATTACTATTTCTTTGAAAACCGCTATGAGGCCATATACAACGAAAAGCAGGAAGAGAAAAACAACATTTTAGACGACAAATATCTTTTTTCTGACATTATAACTCTTTACCGCGAGGGGAAAAAGACAGGGAAACCCTATTTTTCATTTTCAGTATCATATCAGAATCACGGTCCGTACAACGACTATATGCTCGATCGAGGAATTGAATATGCCAGAAAGACCAAGGATATGACGGACGAGGCATATTATATTTTAAACAACTACCTTGCGGGAATTGCCGAGACAGGAAAAGAGCTT
>JAZUPR010000154.1:0-2338 GCA_045605285.1 Clostridia bacterium
ATACCTCTTGGGGAATAGATGCTCCTGCACCTATGCTCCGCGCTTTATATCCATATCGTGACAACAATATTGTCAAATCTATAATAGATGAAACTGTTGAATTAATAAAAGACTTTCAGGGCGAAGATGGTTCAATGGGTAATGCAGCATCTACAGGTGTTGCTATATCAGGACTTGCAGGTGTCGGAATAGATCCTGATACAATAACATGTAATGATAAAAGCATTATAGATGGTCTTATGGCTCAGATAAATGACACATCAGACGGTTTTTTGCCGTCAGAAAATTCCTTTGCCACTGAGCAGGGATTAAGAGGACTTAATGCCTTGATGCTTTTTGAAAAAGGTGATGTTATTTATAATTTTAAAAATAACTCATTAAATACAGCAACTGCCACAGTTTATACTCCGCCCGTGTATTCAGGTCCAAGTGGCAGTCCGACAGGTATAAATAAAGATAACAAAGAAGAGACAGAAGAAAAAAAGGAAGAAAAAATTGGATTGCCTGATAAACATTCAGATGTGGTAATGCTTGATATAGTGTACGAGGGAAAGACATTTCATGATGTCAAAGATCATGTTAGCGAAAAGGCAATAATATCTCTTTCAGAGCGTGGCGTTGTTAATGGAAGAGATAATGAAAATTACTGTCCGGAAGATTTTGTAACCAGAGCAGAGTTTGCTGCCATTGTTGTAAGAGCCTTAGGCCTTCCCGAGATAGAGAAAAATGTGTTTGAAGATGTTTCCGATAAAGATTGGTTTAAAAATTATATAAGTACAGCATATAGCTATGGAATTGTTAATGGGGTATCTGATACAGAATTTAATCCTCATGGAAATATAACTCGCGAAGAGGCAGCGACAATGATTTTAAGAGCTGCAAAATTATGCGGTATGAATACACAGGTAAGTGATGACGGAGCAAGAAATATTCTTTCACAGTTTGCAGATTATATTTCTGTTTCTGATTGGGCAAAAAATGCATTGGCATTTTGCTATAATGAAAACATTCTTGATTCAGGAAATATTGATATAGAACCTTATGTAAATGCCACAAGGTCAGAGATGGCACAAATGATTTATAATATGTTGTATAAGGCTGAGTTGATATGATGCTAAAGACAAAAAGAATTTATGTATTTATCCTTGTTATTGCAGTGCTTATGATTTTTTCAGGCTGCGAAAGGAAAGAGACACAATTTAATAGTGATGTAAAAGTAAATATAACCAGTGTATCTAGCGAGAACTCTCCTAGAGAGAAAATAACAACAGAATATGTTAAGGAAACATTACCAGATAAAAGCATTGACGAAAAAGAAAATGTTGCACCTGAAGTAAAAGAAGAAAAGGAAATTTTCGAAGATGCTCCGATTGCAGAGGAGAAAACAGAAACAAAAGGTCTTTTTTGTACATTGTCGGTCAGATGTGACAGGATTTTCAATGACATATCAAGACTTGATGATGCAAAAATATCCTTTATTCCTGAGAATGGTATAATCTTTCCTGAAACATCGGTTGAATTTTTTGAGGGTGAGAGCGTATTTAATGTGCTGACAAGAGAACTTAAGAAGAAAAAGATACATATTGAATTTGTCACTAACCCAATGTATAATAGTGCTTATGTTGAGGGCATATCAAACCTTTATGAATTTGATTGCGGTGCAAACTCGGGATGGGTATATCTTGTAAACGGAAAATCCGCGTCTTGTGGAAGTTCTCAATATATGGTTAAAAATAATGATAAAATAGAATGGATATATGTCTGTAATTAACATTTGCGGGATTATGGAGAAAAATGATAAAGACTTATTTTGGATACGGAAAAGGAATTGAGTATTAATGAAGGAGTTCAAAACCTATCACCCGATTGTCAATTTTACATACTTTGTGCTTGTAATTGGGTTTTCATGCTTTTTTATGCATCCTGTGTGCCTTAGTATATCTCTTTTGTGCGGCTTTACATATTCTGTGATGCTAAAGGGAAGAAAAGCAGTTAAAACAAATTTAATATATATGCTGCCAATGCTTGTTGTAATGGCTCTTGTAAATCCGCTTTTCAATCACGAGGGTGTCACCATCATAAGATATCTTCCAGGCGGAAATCCCCTCACTCTCGAGTCGATAATTTACGGAATATGTACAGCGGCTATGATTGCAAGTGTTATATGTCATTTTTCCTGTTATAACGAGATTATGACAAGTGACAAATTTATTTATCTGTTTGGAAAAATTATTCCGGGGATGTCACTTATAATATCCATGACGCTTCGGTTTGTTCCAAAGTTTTCAGCACAATTAAAAGTAGTAACAAATGCTCAAAGGTGTATGGGGCGTGATGT
>JAZUPR010000155.1:0-8938 GCA_045605285.1 Clostridia bacterium
TATGGCACTTGGAGTGATGTATGAGAGCAAATCATACAAAAGAGCTATCACAGAAATTGAAAGTGTCAATGTAGAAAATGTTACATCTGTAAACTTCAATTACGGTGGCGGAAACTATCATCGTGATATAAGGATTGATAATGCATCAGGACTTATATCGGCAATAGAAAAGGATATAGAAAATCTTTCTTATGAAGAAATGGAAAAAAGTACAAACTGGATAAATATCAACATCAGTTTTTCTTGCTCGTTTGCCGATAATGAACGCCTTAAAATATTTAAAGATTTTAAATCAACAGGCGATGAAAATGATATTTACAGAGTAAGACATTTGGATATCTCTATTAATAACAATTTCAAAAATGCAATAATGTGGCTTTCAGAAAATGGGTATTATGAACAGATAAAAAGAGATGTTGCCTCTACGCTTTATATATGCAAAGAGCCTGTCAAATCAGACGGACAAGAGATAATGTATAAAGACGATATTGGGGTGCAAAAGGAATTTGCCGTTAATTCAAATGATTGTGTAAAGATAGATTTTCCTCATGGCTATGACCTTGCAAAGATTATGTTAGAAGAAGTAAGGGATGATAGCAAGGACGGAGAGTTCTACTACATATATTCCTTTGATGATAATATAAGAGAGGTGTTCTCTATGGGAACTTGCCTTATCAGATTTGCAAAGGACGAACTTCCTGAATACCTGTATGAATATATAGAATAGATAAAAAATGCCGTAAAAGTGAAAAAACTTTTACGGCATTTTCATTATCTTCTTCGTGTTTCAATTTCTTTTCTGAGCTGTCTTTTGTATGATTGTATTCTCTGTCTCTTTTTCTGTGAAATCTGATATAGCTTTACCTTTCTTCTTATAATGAGAAGTGCGATGAGAGCAATCATTATAAGTATCACAATCACCTTTGCAGAGATAGTAAATTTCCCCTTGTCTTCATCACTTTCTTCGTCTCTGGTATTGGTGTCAGCACCTGTAACAGGGGATATTTTATAATTGCCTGTATACCACATTGATATAGAATCAAAAGTCTTTTTTACTGCTGTGTCAAAATCTTTTTTTGCAAAGTCAGGCTCCATATTTTTTATGAGGTAATTGGTTACGGTTTCTTCGTCAAGAGCACTTTTTAAATGGCTTCCCACAATGGCCCAGTAATCCATATCTTCTGTTGACATAAGTATAAATGTGCTCGACGAATCTCCTATGTTGTCAATTCCCCAGACGTTGTATATGTTTTTTGCATATGCATCTATGTCTTCACCGTCGGTTGAGGGAACTGTAACAAATATTATTTTGGATTCGGTTCTATCCATCAGTATGTCGTTTCCTGATTTTATATATTTTTCTGTTTCTTCACTTATTACTGACGAAAAATCATTTACACCAATGCTTTCTGGTGTGTCAAGTATATCTTTTTTTGCATAAGATGTAACTGATAATAAAAATAGCAAAGTACACGCCAGTATAATGTATTTAAATAAATTTTTCATTTTTTTCTCCATTTGTAAGATTATAAATAAATTATATCAGTAAATAATAATTAGTCAAGGGGAAATAATTGAAAATTTTTTTAAAAAAGTGTTGACAATCCTTTTTGCAGATGATATAATAACAAAGTCGTCACTGATTGGACGCTTAATTCAATAATTTGCGAGCATGCTGGAATTGGCAGACAGGCACGTTTGAGGGGCGTGTGTTTATGACGTGTGGGTTCAAGTCCCACTGCTCGCACCATGAAAAAGGCATCTTTGGATGTCTTTTTTTGTTTGTTCCAAAATATTGAAAAACTATTGCATATGTGTTATAATATACCTAATGATAAATTGTTAAGTGATTTTAACGTTGTTATAGTAATATTTCCCTTGGGAAAGAAGTGTAGTTATTACGAAAAGAGGTATTATTAGTGAAAATAATAGACATTATCAATGGCAGTAAACCAAGTTTGTCATTTGAGGTGTTTCCGCCAAAAACAAGCGACAAATTTGATGTTGTGATAGATGCTGCAACTAAGATTGCATCACTTCAGCCAAGCTATATGAGTGTTACATATGGTGCAGGCGGTGGCACTTCCGAATATACCACTGCAATATGCAAGGCGTTAAATGATAGCGGCACAACTGCACTTGCACACCTTACTTGTGTTTCGTCCGACAAATCCAGAATTAAAAACGAGCTTGAAAAATTAAGTTCTCAGGGAATAGAAAATATTCTCGCTTTAAGGGGTGATATTCCCGAAGGATTTGAAAGAGAGAATATTCATTATTACCATGCAAGTGAACTTGTAAAAGAAATTGCAGATTTTGGCGGATTTTGTATCGGCGGAGCTTGTTATCCTGAGGGGCATCCGGAGAGTAAGGATAGTGCGAGTGATATTGAAGGTCTTAAGATAAAGGTTGAAAGCGGAGTACAGTTTCTTACCACTCAAATGTTTTTTGACAATAATATTTTATACAATTTTATGTATAGATTGTATAAAGCAGGAGTAAATGTTCCTGTTGTGGCAGGTATAATGCCTGTAACAAATGCTGCACAGATTAAGAGAATTTGCTCTATTTCCGGCTCATCTCTTCCACAACGCTTTGTAAGAATTGTCGATAGATACGGAGATAACCCCGAAGCCATGAAACAGGCGGGTATTGCCTATGCTACAGAGCAAATTATAGACCTTTATGCCAACGGTATTAACGCTGTTCACGTTTATTCTATGAATAAGCCTGATGTTGCAAAGGCAATTTCAGATAATGTATCGGAGATTATAAAATGATAGAAGATTCTTTTGTTTGCGGCAGTATATCTTCAGATATCGTGCCTGATATAGAGGAGATTGTTGCAAGACTTCGGGTTGATAAGGATTTTTCCTTGGACTCAATCAGAAAATGCCAAGATGAGCTTGTAAAGACTCTGGATATTAAATATGTCGGTGTAAAAGTTGACGTTTCATATCCTGATGAAAATGTGTCAGATATCGGCTTTGGACCTGTAAAGAGTAGTCTTATGTATAATAAGCTTAAAGGATGTAATAGGGCTTTTGTCTTTGCTGTTACCCTCGGTCACGATGTGGACAGGCTGTTAAAAAGGCTTTCTGTCACATCTGTCTATGAACATTATGTGGTAGATGCTCTTGCATCTTCCTATGCAGAAAAAGCCTGTGATGCGGCACAAAATCTTATTAAAGGAGATATAGATTGTTATAACAGGTTCAGCCCTGGCTACGGAGATATATCTCTTGAAATTCAGCCAAAGGTGTTGGAACTGCTTGGTGCAGGTAAATTTATAAATATTGCAATAGGTAAAAATCTTCTTATGTCACCTGCAAAATCAATAACTGCAGTTATGGGGATAAAATGATGAAAAATTTAAGAGAAATTATAAAAAATAAAAGATTATATTTTGACGGAGGCTTTGGAACAGTTGTTCAGTCTATGGGATTAGAAAAAGGCGAAGCTCCGGAAATGTGGAATATATCCCATCCTGATATGGTGTCCGATGTTCATAGGGCATATATTCAGGCGGGAAGTAATATTATCACCACAAATACTTTTGGAGTAAACAGAGAGAAATATGACAATTTTAAAGAGCTTATTACATCTGCCATAGATTGTGCAAAAAAAGCGGTTGGGTATAGGGACGATGTATATATCGCATTTGACATAGGTCCTACAGGACGTCTTTTAGAGCCTTTGGGTGATTTGCCATTTGAAGAAGCAGTAAGTATTTTTTCTGATAGCATAAAGGTTGCCACATCATCAGGCGTAGACCTTATCGTTATTGAAACTATGAATGATGCGTATGAGACAAAGGCTGCAGTTGTCGCCGCAAAAGAAAACTGCGACTTGCCTGTTTTTGTAACCAATGTTTATGATAAAACCGGTAAATTGATGACGGGTGCAAATCCACTTGCTATGATTTCAATGCTTGAGGGACTCGGAGTTGATGCTATAGGTATGAACTGTTCTTTTGGCCCTGATGTGATGCTTGATATTGTAGATGAATTTATAAAATATTCTTCACTGCCCATTATAACCAACCCAAACGCAGGGCTTCCAAAGGTGAGCGACGGACAAACCTATTACGATATAGACGAAAAAACCTTTGCAGGATATATGACAGAACTTGCAAAAAGGGGAGTTTCAATTCTCGGTGGTTGCTGTGGTACAACTCCTGAATATATCAGAGAAACTGTTTCTGTCACAAAGGATATCCCCTTAAGAAATATTAAAACAAAGGATATCACCGTTGTGTCATCCTATACTCACGGGGTAATAATAGGCGATGAACCTGTGCTTATAGGCGAAAGAATTAATCCCACGGGAAAATCAAAGCTTAAAGAAGCACTTCGCACAAATAATATGAATTATATATTAAGTGAGGGTATAAAACAAGCAGAAAAGGGTGTGCATATTCTTGATGTAAATGTGGGTCTTCCAGAGATAGACGAGGCAGAAATGATGAAAAATGCTGTGTATAGTCTTCAGACCGTTACCAATGTGCCTTTGCAGATAGATTCGGCTTCTCCAAAGGCTCTTGAAAAAGCTATGAGAATATATAACGGAAAACCACTTATAAACTCTGTAAACGGAGAAAAAGAGAGCATGGAGTCGGTTTTCCCGCTTGTCAAAAAATATGGTGGAGTGGTTATAGCACTTACTATGGATGAATCCGGCATACCCGATAATGCTTTGGATAGACTTAATATTGCACAAAAAATTACAGAAGTTGCCAAAAGTTATGGAATAGATAAAAAAGATATTGTGGTAGACCCTTTGTGTATGGCAGTATCTTCAGATTCCTCTGGTGCTATGGTGACATTGGAGTCGGTAAGACTTTTAAAAGAACATGGGTTTAAAACCAGTCTTGGCGTGTCAAATGTGTCTTTCGGTCTTCCTGAAAGGGTAAAAATTAATTCTACATTTTTTGCTAATGCTTTAGAAAATGGTCTTGATTGTGCAATTATGAATCCGTTTTCTGAGTCTATGATGGATGTTTATTATACATATAGAGTTCTTCATAATCTTGATTTTGGATGTGCTGATTATATTGACTATGTGTCAACCATAGAAAAAACAGATAAACCAGTTTTAAAGGATAGTGAGATTACTCTATATGATGCTATTGTAAAAGGTCTTAAGGATAGTGCTATTGGTACAGCCAAGATTCTTCTTGAAACTGAAAAACCGCTTGATATTATAAATAACCAGATTATTCCGGCTCTCGATAAGGTTGGAGTTGATTTTGAAAATAAAAAAATCTATCTCCCTCAGCTTCTCATAAGTGCTGAGTGTGCATCTGCGGCATTTGATATTATAAAAGATGCCATGCCTAAAGATAGCATAATTAAAGAACATGCAGTTGTTCTGGCAACTGTAAAGGGCGATATCCACGATATAGGTAAAAACATCGTAAAAGTTCTTTTAGAGAGTTTTGGATTTTGCGTATATGATCTTGGAAAAGATGTTTCTGCCGAGAAAATCTGTCAGTGTGTAAAAGACACAGGCTGCCACTTGGTAGGCTTAAGTGCTCTTATGACAACCACCGTCCCGTCAATGGAGGAGGCTATTACTATGCTTCATAAGGAGTTTTCATCTTCTTGTGTAGTGGTTGGCGGTGCTGTTTTAAATGAAGAATATGCATCAATGATAAATGCAGATAGATATTGTTCCGACGCTATGGAAACTGTTCGCTTTGCAAAAGAATTTTATAATATAAAATAGATTAAAAAATATACTGAAGACAGGCAAATGGCTGTGTCTGTGGATAAAGTAAGATGGTGTTTGAAAAAATTATTATGGTCTATTCTGCTTGTGGCAGCTCCAATAGTGCCATTGAACTCTATATTGATGAACAAAAAACATTTGGACATGTAAAATGGGTGGATGTTTGTAATGGTGTTAATAAATAAATTTAATTAATTGTTCACAGGTTTTAAACCAGTGGATGTTACATACTTATTAAACAAATTTTTTAAAACAAGGAGATATTAAAATGAGCAAAAATTTATTAATGGGATGGCATAAAAATAAGTGGATAAGAGCGGCAATTCCCGCTTTATTACTTCATTGCAGTATCGGTACAGTATATTGCTGGTCAATTTTCAGTCAGGAAATTGCAGATTATATTGGTTTTTCAAAAGGTGCAGTAGAGTGGGCATTCAGCCTTGCAATTTTCTTTCTTGGAATATCTGCTGCATTTCTTGGTAATGTTGTAGAGAAGGATATTCATAAATCATCATTAATTGCAGCGATATGCTTTTCTTTAGGTATGGTAGGTACAGGCGGATTTATTTATTATGGTGGTCTGCATCAAGGTAGTGCAGTGGCGCTTATTGGTATATATTTATGCTATGGTGTTATTATGGGAATAGGCCTTGGTACAGGATACCTTTCACCAGTAAAAACGCTTATGCTTTGGTTTGCAGACAGGAAGGGTCTTGCAACCGGTCTTGCAGTAGCAGGTTTTGGTGCAGCAAAGGCAATTGCTAGTCCCATAATGCAGTCAATGCTTCAAACAATGGGTGAGAGTGGTATTTATAAGATGTTCTGGATTTTGGGTCTGGTTTATTTTGCTATGATGTTTGTTGGTCATCTGCTTTTGAAAAAACCTGCAGATTGGAATGAGCCTCAGGGCGAGGAAAAGAAAAACAGCATTGTTGCTGTTCTTAAATCAAGAAAGATTATAAACTACATAGGAATATGGTTGATGTTTTATATAAATATTACATGCGGTCTTGCACTTTTATCTCAGGAAAAGATGATTGTAAAGTGTATCGGACTTGCAGGAATTGTTGGAATTATCTCAACAGTTTCTGCTATATTCAATGCTATTGGACGTCTTGGATTTTCAGCATTGGGTGATAAAATGAAAGATAGAAATACTATTTTCAAGATTATCTTCATCATTTCAATTATCCTTACTGCTGTTACAATCTTTACAGGAGGTATAAAAAATGGTGCGCAAAGCACTCCTCTTGCACTTCTTGTATTGGTACTTTTGATGTTTATAAATGCTGGTTACGGCGGAGGATTTTCAAATGTTCCAACACTGCTTTCAGACCATTACGGAATGAGCAATATTAGTGCTATTCACGGAATTACATTGTCAGCATGGGCATTTGCAGGTCTTACAGGAAATCAGCTTGCCACCTGGATTGTAAATCATTTTGGCGAGGAAATAGAGGTTGCAGGTAATATGGTAAATCCTGTAGGTTACCAGACTGTACTTTATGTAACAATTGTTTTATATATTATTGCATTAGCTTTAAGTATGTCATTTGTAAAAAAATCAAATAAAGCAGAATAATTTTTGTCGTCATATTATACGGGTCTAACGCATGTTATATTGAAAGAATGCCCCCTTGCATTTAGGCAAGGGGGCTTATTTGTTGCCAATATTTACTTATTTGTCAAATTCGCACCAAAATTCAGTTACAGTTTTTTCGTAACCTGCTTTATCAATAATATAGCTCATTGCGTGTGCGGCTCCCGGAACAACAAAAAGTCTTTTTGGAGCATTACAGACCATGTAGTTTTCGTATGTCATTTCTATCGGCACAAATGTGTCATCTGTGCCATGAACAAATAGTACAGGTATTTTACATTCCTTCATAGAATCGATTGTTGAGTAGTGCTGTGTGCCAATGTTTATTTTTTTTCTACACAAATTATCAACTACTTTTTCTCTTGAATTGTATGAAAATCGCGTGCTGTCCTCAACCACGTGTTTCCATATTGCATTGGCAGAGGTAAATCCACAATCTGCCATGATTCCTTTTACATTGTCGGGTAGTTCAAACCCGCCTGTCATAAGTACAGTGGATGCACCCATAGATATTCCAGCAAGATATATAGGCATGCTTTCGTTTATTTGTGTATTTACCCATTTTATCCATTCCAGACAGTCATATCTTTCTATCATTCCAAAACCCATATATTGACCACCGCTCTCACCTTGTCCTCTCTGTTCCGCATACAGGACACTGCAATCACTGCTTTTCCAAAAATCATTAATAACACCGAAATCTTTGTGCCAAGATGAACGCCATCCATGCATAGCTATTATAACTCTCTTGTTTCCCTCTTTGTGACTCCAATGTCCAACCAGCTTTTCACCGTCTCTGGCATAGATGGCAACTGTTTTACAATTGCTGGTTTTTAATCTTTCAGATGCCTCAAAAATCTTTTCGGCTATTTCTTCAGGTATTTTAGAGTTGTTTGGATTTCTTGTTCCTCTCATTGGTTTTGGCACTTCGCGGTCAAGTGCAGCATTTACAACATAGTTGCTTATTTTTTTCGATATTCCTGCACAGATACCCAATGTAAATGCTGCTGCAGCACTAACTCCTGCTCCTGCAAAAAACCATTTTGTTTTTCTTTTCATATATGTCTCCTTTCTGGGTTTATGTATTAAAATAACCTTTTTTATATTATACCTGTATTTGTTTATTTTATATACTAAAATAGTTATTTATAAAATGATTTCGACTCGGCTTTGAAGTGAACCCCAAAGTTTAGACAAAAATTAATATTAACTTGCTAAGGAGTGAGTTCTGTATTGCACAGGACTCATTCCTTTTAGTTTTATTGAAATTCTATCGTTGTTGTAATAATTAATATATCTCTTTAATTCTTCAATGAAAGTGTTAACATTTTCAAATTTCTCACCATAAAACATTTCTACTTTTAATCTACCAAAGAAATTCTCCATAGCCCCATTATCCATACAATTACCTTTTCGCGACATACTTTGAGTTATGTTATGCTCTTTAAGTAATCGTTGGTACTCTGCATGTTGATATTGCCATCCTTGGTCTGAATGGAATATAGGTCTTGCATCAGAAGGCATCTTTTTGAATAAACCATCTAACATTTCTCGTATTTGCCAAAGATTAGGACTTGTCGAAATTGAATATGATATAATTTCTCTGTT
>JAZUPR010000156.1:0-10618 GCA_045605285.1 Clostridia bacterium
AGCTTCTTTTGGGAAAAGATGCATGGAAAATAATTCAACAATTTTACCCTGTTTTTTTAGAATTTATACCTGAGATAAAAGACAACAACCCAGAGGAAACATCTCAAAAAATAAAAAACTCAGAAAATGATTTACATGTGAGACTTGCTCTTTTTTTAGGTGATATTGAAACAAATGAGGGCAACGAAATATTAAAAAGGCTTAAAACTGACAAAAACACCGGAAGAATTGTTGTTACTCTCCTTGAAAGCAGAAAAATTAACATAAAAGGCGAAAAAAAGGATATAAAATTTCTCCTTAACAAGTTCGGAGAGAAAGACTTTTTTACATTTCTTAAATATAAAAGCGCATACGACGAAAAGGACTATGAAAAAGTAAAAAATACAGCTATGGAAATACTAAAAAACAAAGAGCCATACAGAATATGCGAACTTAAAATAAACGGAAAAGACCTTCTCGACGCAGGATACAAAAACGAAAAGATTTCTGAGAAGCTGAATGAATTAATCGATTTGGTTATACAGGAAAAAATTCAAAACAACAGAGAAGAGCTTTTAAAATTAATAGAAAAACCAAGTGAATAATCACTTGGTTTTTTTGTTTTTTTCAAGCAAAAATTGTCTTGCTTTGCTCCATTTTTTGATTTTTACAAATACTTCGTTTTTCTCTTCTTGCTCAACTCTGTGAACAGTTTTTTTCACGCAGTATTTATTGTCCTCTGCAAGCTCTATCTGAAATTTAACAAGATAATCTCCGCACTCGTCGCATTTACTTACAGACACATAACTTGACTCTCCGTTCTGAATAAGTTTTCCCATAGAAAGCATTTTTTTGCATCGGGTGCAACGGGTTTTTATCATATGCTTATCCATAATGACCTCGGGCATTGATGCATATCCGTCAAAGGTAGCAGATGAGCCGTCTTTTCCTGTGCGGGATATATTGCTTATATAAAGAGTTCTCTCGTCATATAGCTCTATGCCCTTTTCTATGTCAAGTTTTTCCATAATCTTTGCAGTGTACCAGGCATCATTAAGAGCATCGTGACGCTCCATTTTGCTCTCTATTTTTAGAAACTCCAGAGCGAAATCTATTGAAAATTGTCTGCCTTTATTGCCTGTCTGCTGATTGAAAATACACTGCGCATTATAGCAAGGCGGAATCCACGAGTAATCAAGTGAAAAGAATTTTAAATTATCCTTAAGCATGGGAGAATCGTTCGGCCCCCAAGTAAAAAGAATAAAATCCTCTCCGCACCAGTCTTTAAATTTTTCTATTGCCTCGTTAAGCCCAATGCCCTGTCGCAGTTCTCTCTGGGTAAAGCCTGTTACTTTCTTTACCATGTGTGAAAGGACAGTATATTTTTGCGGTTGTATTCTCACATCAAATTTATCTTTAATTTTCCCCTGTTCATCAAGGCGAACAGCTCCGAGCTGAATAATCTCCCCTGTAAGACGGACACCGTTGCGAAAACGAATGTGTTTTTTGTCAAAGGGTTGATTCCATTCCATATCAAAGACAATATAGTTCACGGGAGTTTCTGTCCTTTCTTTTAAAATCATTTTTTATTCTATCACATATTTATGGTTTTTGCAACAAAACTTTATATTACAAATTCTGCAGGCAAATTTACCTGTAATTATGATTATTACTGCATTGACAAGGTTTTTTTATTGTGATATAGTATAAATTGGATAGGTGGTATTTTATGAAAATTTTAGTATATTCTCCAAAAGACAATTCAATATCAGAGGAAATGTTTTTTTCTCAAATGGAATCGGCAATGCAATGGAATGCTGACATGATAGTTTTTCCTGAAAAGTTTCGCTCACCATATGATGAGCTTCTTAGCGGTGCCGACATATTAAATCGCGACGAGACAGACTATGTTTTGTCATCTTTATATGATTTTTCGCTTGTGTCGGGGCTTTCGGCGATATTTTCTGCAACAGATGATTTTGGAATAAGCTACAGCTTATATGCCAACGGAGAGCCATACGAGGGAGAAACCTACAGTAAACTATATATAAAGCACGAAGAAACAGAGCGACCTGCAGAGGATATAGACGGATATGAGGAATTTGGCTCTGAGCTTTTTGAGCCTATAGTTCTTTACGGACAAAGAATCGGCATACTTACAGGGGCGGACATACAAAACGACAGTTTAATTGAAAAATATATAAACAACAATACAAAAATCATTATAAATCCTATAGACAACTCCTACACCCTTGATGAAAAATCGGAAGAAAAAATTTCAAAAGAAAAAAATCTGATTATTTTATCAGCAGGTTTTGACGGAAAAGCATCCTGTTTTTCTCCAAAAAGAGGATATATAAAAGGAGAAAGCAAAGGCGAAAACTTATATCTTTTTGACATTGACAACAGGGACTTTAACTGAGATAAAATTTAGAGGTGAATTTAGATGGACAAGCTCTATAACGCAAGAAAAACCATAAACGAAATAGACAAACAGATGGCAAGTCTTTTTGAAAAAAGAATGAATGCTGTAACCGCAGTGGCAGAGTATAAAAAGGAACACGGATTGCCGATTTTTGACGAAAAAAGAGAAAGTGCAGTTATAGAAAAAAATTCTGCTTATGTTGAGGACGACAAGCTTCGCTCATATTACATAAGCTTTATAAAATCCACAATGGATATTTCAAAAAAATATCAAGAAAGCCTGCTCGACGGATTAAAGGTTGCATACAGCGGTGTAGAGGGTGCATTTGCTCACATTGCAGCAAAAAACATATTTCCCGACGGAAAAGCCATATCCTATGATGATTTCTTATCTGCCTACAGATCTGTGGAAAATGGAGAATGCGACTGTGCTGTACTTCCAATAGAAAACAGCTTTGCAGGGGAAGTAGGACAGGTAACCGACATTATGTTTGAGGGAAGTCTCCACGTAAACGGTGTATATGAGCTTAAAATTGTTCACAATCTTTTGGGTATTAAAGGTTCATCCATAGACAGCATCAAAAAAGTTATCAGCCATCCGCAGGCACTTGGACAATGTGCCGACTACATTAAAAAGAACAATTTTGACACAGAAAAAGCATCAAACACTGCAGCAGCGGCTCAGTTTGTGTCAGAGAGTGGAGACATCTCGGTTGCAGCAATTGCAAGTGAAGAAACTGCAAGGCTATACAACCTTAAAATACTTGACCACGACATAAACTCCAGTAGTGCCAACACCACAAGATTTGCAGTGTTTTCACGCTCAGAAAACACCAACATAAACCCAAATGACAATGTGTTTATACTCATGTTTACAGTTGGTCATACAGCAGGTTCTCTGGCAAAGGCCATAAGCGTTATATCAGGGCACGGATACAACATGAGAGTGCTCAGAAGCAGACCCGAGAAAAAGGAAAACTGGCAATATTATTTTTATGTTGAGGCAGAAGGGAATCCCAATACTCCCGAGGGTCAGGCTATGATAAAGGAATTGTCAGAATGCTGCGACAAAATTAAAATTGTGGGAAACTACTCTCAAGCTACCCTTGACGGAGGCGATTCAAAATGATTATTCCCGTTAATACAAACGGTGGAAAATACAACATACTCATTGAAAGAGGATGCATAAGCACCATAGGCGAGCATATAAACCTTGACAGAAATGTGCTCATCGTCACAGACGACGGAGTGCCAAAGGATTATTCAAAAATTGTGGCATCTCAATGCAAAAATGCATACATAGAAACTCTCCATCAGGGAGAAGACAGCAAAAGTCTATCTTCCTACGAGAGATTACTTCGCACCATGCTTGAAAATAACTTTTCAAGAAAAGACTGTGTAATTGCGGTAGGCGGAGGTATGGTTGGAGACCTTTCGGGATTTGTGGCATCAAGCTATATGAGAGGTATTGACTTTTACAATGTGCCCACAACAATGCTTTCACAGATAGATTCATCTATCGGAGGAAAGGTTGCGGTAAATTTTTGCGGAATAAAAAATGTTGTCGGAGCTTTTTATCAGCCAAAGGAAGTATTTATTGACGGTGATGTACTTAAAACCTTATCAGACAGGCAGATTGCATCAGGGCTATGCGAGGCGGTGAAAATGTCACTTACAAGTGATGAAGAGCTTTTTTCCCACTTTGAGAATGAAGATATTGACATAGACCTGATTACAGAAAAAGCACTTCTTATAAAAAAATATGTGGTAGAGGAAGACGAAAGAGAGTCAAATCTTAGAAAAATTTTAAATTTCGGCCACACAATCGGCCATGGAATTGAAAGCGTGTGCCACGACAGGTTATACCACGGAGAGTGTGTTGCTTTGGGAATGCTCCCTATGTGCTCTCCCGATTTAAGACCAAGAGTCATAAAGGTTCTTAAAAAACTTGGACTTCCCACAGAGGTAGACTGCAACAAAGAAGAGGCAATAAAAGCAATAGCCCACGACAAAAAAGGTGATGCAGACGGCATTACAGTTATTTTCGTATCAGAGCCTGGAAGTTTTGAAATGAAGAAAATGAGTCTTGAGGAAATTGAAAAAATTTCAGAGTGTTGTTTTGAGGTGGAATAAATTATGAAAAACACATTTGGACAAAGTGTAAGCATAACCCTTATAGGAGAAAGTCACGGACCATTTATAGGTGCTGTGATTGACGGACTTGCTCCGGGAATTGAGATAAACAAAGAATTTATAGCATCACAGCTTGACAAGAGACGCCCAAAAGGGAAAATATCAACATCGCGAAGCGAAAACGACGATTTTTCCATAATAAGCGGTGTGTTTGAGGGAAAAAGCTGCGGAACACCCCTTTGTATTCTCATACCCAATGAAAACACAAAGAGCAAGGACTATTCCCTTACAAAAGACCTTGCAAGACCGGGGCACGCCGACTTTTCTGCGCAGTGCAAATATCACGGATTTCAGGATTACAGAGGCGGCGGGCACTTCAGCGGAAGAATAACCGCTGCACTTGTAGCGGCTGGGGCAATTTGCATAGATGCTCTTTCTAAAAAGGGAATATACATAGGAACTCATGTAAAAAAATGTGCCCTTGTATGTGACAGGGAATTTCAGAATATAGAAGAAGATATCAAAGCTCTCGGAGCAAAAGATTTTGCAGTTCTTGACGAGGGCAAAGAGGCTCTTATGAAAGAAGCCATAGAAAAAGCCGCAAAAGACGGAGACAGCGTTGGCGGAATTTTAGAAACTGCCATTATTGGACTGCCCGCAGGACTTGGCGAGCCTTGGTTTGACTCAATAGAAAGTGTTATATCCCATATAATGTTTTCAATTCCCGCGATAAAGGGAATTGAATTCGGACTCGGATTTCAGATGGCAGACAAATTAGGCTCAGAGGTAAACGACAGTTTTTGTATTGAAAACGGAAATGTTGTAACCAAAACCAACAACAACGGCGGAATAAACGGCGGAATAACCAACGGTATGCCTGTGGTATTTCGCACTGTGGTTAAGCCTACTCCGTCTATATACAAGGAGCAGGAAACTATAAATATGACTACAAACGAGGAAGAAAAACTTACCATTGAGGGAAGACACGACCCTGCTATTGTGCACAGAGCAAGAGTGGTTGCAGACAGCGTTTGCGCGCTTGCTCTCTGCGACATTCTTTCGGGAAGATACGGAACAGACTGGTTAAAGGGGTGATTTTGTGGAATACGGTTGCATCGGAGAGCATCTTACTCACAGTTTTTCAAAAGAAATTCACAATCTTATAGAAAATTATGACTATATATTAAAAGAAATACCACGTGAAGACCTTGATGAATTTATGACAAAAAAGGATTTCAAGGCAATAAATGTCACTATTCCATACAAAGAGCTTGTAATACCCTACATAGACATAATCAGCGATACTGCAAAAGAAATCGGTGCAGTAAACACCATTGTAAATAAAGACGGAGTGCTTTATGGGTACAATACGGATTTTATGGGAATGAAAGCGATGCTCGAAAAACACAGCATCAGCCCCAAGGGTAAAAAAGCTCTTATTCTAGGCACAGGCGGAACAAGCAAAACCGCCAAAGCGGTACTCGAAAGAATGGGAGCCTCAGAAATTCTCTTTGTAAGCAGAAATGCATCAGGTGATGCGATATCTTATGAAGATGCCGAAACCAAGCATAATGATGCAAAAATTATTATAAATACAACTCCCTGTGGAATGTATCCCGATACAAGCAAAATGCCTGTTGATATAAATGCATTTTCATCTCTTGAGGGAGTTGCCGATGCCATATACAATCCCTTGAGGTCAAACCTTATTTTAAAAACAAAGGAAAAAGGAATAAAAGGAACAGGCGGTCTGTATATGCTTGTGGCACAGGCAGTATTTGCCGCAGAAAAATTCTCAGGCAAAAAATATGACGAGAATATAACAGATAATATTTACAAAAAAATATTGTCTCAAAAAGAAAATGTTGTGCTCACAGGTATGCCGGGTAGCGGCAAATCCACTGTAGGAAAGCTCCTTGAAGAGGTAACAGGGCTTAAATTTTGCGATACAGATGCTCTGATTGAAGAAAAAACAGGTATGACAATACCTGATATATTTGAAAAGCATGGCGAAAGCTATTTCAGAGATATAGAATCAGATGTTATAAAGGAAATAAGCGACAAAACAGGTCTTATTATTTCCACAGGCGGAGGGGCAATTTTAAGAAAAGAAAATATACACAATCTTAAGAAAAACGGAAAACTGTTTTTCCTTGACAGACCCTTAAAAGACCTCATCCCCACATTGAACAGACCATTGGCAAAAGATGCTGACGCTATCAAAAAAAGATATGAGGAAAGATATGACATATATCTTTCCACCTGTGACAAGGTTATAAAGGTTGTCGGCGATGCACAAAGTGTTGCTAAAGAAATAAAAAGGAGTATCAACTGATGAAAATACTTGTTATAAACGGACCAAATCTAAATATGCTGGGCATAAGAGAGCCTGATATTTACGGAAAAAACACCTACAAGGACCTTGTTGATATGATTGATGCACACTGCAAAGAAAAAAACATTGAAGTGGAACAGTACCAGTCAAATCACGAGGGAGACCTGGTGGATAAAATACAGGATGCTTACGGTAAAATTGACGGGATTGTTATAAATCCAGGTGCATACACCCACACAAGTGTTGCTATTCTCGACGCAGTAAAAGCAGTGGGCATTCCCTGTGTGGAGGTTCATATATCAGATGTTGATGAAAGAGAGGATTTCAGAAAAATCAGCTACATAAGATCCGCTTGTGTAAAGACCATTTCCGGACACGGATTTGACGGATATACTGAGGCAATAGACTTTCTTTCCGGGGAGCATATAAAATGAATGTTTATATAGAAAAATCCCGTCCTTATGGACAAATCTATGCTCCGCCGTCAAAAAGCATGGCACACAGAAACCTTATATGTGCCGCGTTGGCAGAGGGAAAAAGCACAATTTCAAATATAGATTTTTCCGACGACATTCTGGCTACTCTTGATTGTATAAAAGCTATTGGTGCAAGGTATGAAATAAAGGAAAATTCTGTCATAGTGGATGGTACACCCAAAATTTCATCCGATATTACACTTTTTTGCAGAGAGTGTGGCAGTACCATAAGATTTTTCATACCAATTTGTGCATCAGGTGGAGGAAGCTTTACTTTTTGCGGAAGCAAAACTCTTCTTTCAAGACCAATGACAGTATATGAAGATATATTTAAAAAGCAAGATATAGAGTTTACAAATGACGGAGAAAAAATCTCTCTTTCAGGAATATTAAAAGGCGGAGAATTTTTTGTAAGAGGTGACATAAGCAGTCAGTTTATAAGCGGACTTTTGTTTTCTCTTCCATTGTGCAAAGAGGATTCTGTCATCACACTTATTCCTCCTATAGAGAGTAAATCATACATTTTGCTTACTCTGTCTGTGCTAAAAAAATTTGGCATAAAAATAGATTTTAAAGACAACAAGCTATACATAAAGGGCAATCAGAAATACGCCCCCTGCGACACAACTGTGGAAGGAGATTTTTCAAATGCAGCATTTTTTGAAGCCTTTAACTATCTTGGCGGTGATGTATCTGTAAAAGGTCTTTCTGAAAGTCTTCAGGGCGACAGGATATACAAAGAGCTTTTTGAAAAAATAAAAAAAGGAAATGCTGTTATTGACATATCAGATTGTCCTGATTTAGGACCTGTTCTTTTTTCTGTGGCATCTGTATACGGAGGAACATTCACAGGCACAAGAAGGCTCAAAATCAAAGAAAGTGACCGTGGAAAAGCAATGGCAGAAGAGCTTTCAAAATTTGGCGTAAAGGTTATTGTTGAAGATGACAAAATTACAGTTGAAAAATCAGTTCTTAAAAAACCTGCTACTGCCCTGTATGGACACAATGACCACAGAATAGTTATGGCACTTTCCGTACTTCTTACTCTCACAGGAGGGCAGGTGCAGGGTGCTGAAGCAGTAAAAAAGAGTCTTCCCGACTTTTTTGACAGATTAGAAAAGCTTAACATCGAGGTGAATTATGAAACAACTTAACAAAGACACAAATATCCTTATAGTAGGTCTGGGACTTATGGGTGGAAGCTATGCAAAGGCCCTTTCAAAAAAGGGATATAAAATAACTGCCATTTCAGACAAAAAAGAGCCTATAGAATACGGTCTGAAAAACAGTATTATAGAAAAAGGTTTTGACTACCCAGACGAAAAAGCCATTGCAGAGGCTGACATTATAATATTTGCCCTGTATCCAAAAATATTTATAAAATGGATTGAAGAAAAACACCATCTGATATCAGATGGCACTGTGATAACAGATATATCGGGTGTAAAAGAATCTGTAATCTACAAGGTTCAGGAAATACTGGGCGACAGAGTGCATTTTATATCATCACACCCAATGGCAGGTCGAGAACGCTCAGGAGTTGAATACAGTGATGAAGGCGTATTTAACGGTGCAAACTACATTGTAGTACCTACAGAAAAAAACACAGATGAAGAAATAAGCCTTTGTTCGTCTCTTGGCAAAGAACTTGGATTTGAAAGAATATCTGTTCTTACTCCAAAGGATCACGACAATATGATAGCATTTTTATCACAGCTTACACACTGCATTGCTGTATCGCTTATGACCTGTAATGACAACAAAAAGCTTAAAGAGTACACAGGAGACTCATTCCGCGACCTTACAAGAATTGCAAAAATAAATGAAGAAATGTGGAGCGAGCTATTTGTTATGAACAAGAAAGAGCTTATTTACCACATGGATAATTTTATAAATGAGTTTTCATATATGAAAGATATGATTGAAAAAGAAAATACCGACGAACTAAAAAGAATGATGCGCCTGTCTACACAAAGACGAAGCGAATTTGACAAATAAAGGAGACAGCTATTATGAATATGGAATTTATAAGAAAATTACCTATACCAAAGGATGTTAAGGAGGAGTATCCCCTCTCTGACAATCTTAAAGCAATTGTTGACAAAAGAAACCAGGAGATAAAAGATATCTTTTCTGGAAAAGATGGCAGAATTGTACTCATTATCGGACCTTGCTCTGCCGACAACGAAGACAGTGTAATTGACTATATTTCCCGCCTGAAAAATGTACAGGAAAAGGTTTCAGACAAAATAATGATTGTGCCAAGAATTTACACAAACAAGCCCCGAACCACAGGTGACGGCTACAAGGGAATGCTCCATCAGCCTGACCCGAATGAGCGTCCGGATATGTACAACGGAATAGTATCTATAAGAAAAATGCACATGAGAGCAATCGCCGAGACAGGTTTTTCCTGTGCTGATGAGATGCTTTATCCTGAAAATGCAAGATATCTTAATGACCTGCTTTCATACGTTGCAGTAGGCGCTCGCTCAGTTGAAAACCAGCAGCACAGGCTTGTTGCAAGCGGTCTTAATGCTCCTGTGGGAATGAAAAACCCCACAAGCGGAGATATATCTGTAATGATGAACTCCATAACCGCTGCACAGCACAGCCACACATTTATTTTCCGTGGGTGGGAGGTTCATTCACAGGGCAATCCTTATGCTCATGCAATTCTTCGTGGATATGTGAACAAACACGGTCAGTCTATGTCTAACTACCACTACGAAGACCTTTTGCATCTTTTTGAAACATATTCTCAAACAGGTCTATCTAACCCATCTGTAATCGTGGATACAAACCACGCAAACTCAGGTAAAAAATATCTTGAACAGATAAGAATTGCAAAAGAGGTTATGCACTCAAGAAAATACAATCCTGATGTTAAAAATATGGTAAAAGGATTTATGATAGAAAGCTACATCGAAGATGGTGCACAAAAAATAGGCGAAAATATATACGGAAAATCTATTACTGACCCATGTCTCGGATGGGAAAAGACAGAAAAGCTTATATATGAGCTTGCAGACCATGTATAAAAAAGCTCATTTCTATTGACTTTTTATATCTGCTATGTTAAAATTTAGCTATAGATTTATTCAATGATACGGAGGAAATCAACATGAAACATATTAAAACTTTGAAAACTCGCAATTTATGCCAGAGCGCAAAAAAAGGCGGATGCGGCGAATGCCAGACATCATGTCAGTCTGCTTGTAAAACAAGCTGCGGCGTTGCAAATCAGAAATGCGAAAACGAAAACAATAAG
>JAZUPR010000157.1:0-7368 GCA_045605285.1 Clostridia bacterium
ACATCCAAAAGCATATTTGCAGATATCCGTCTTGGGAGTCCAAGGGTCTTTGTCAATCTTTCTCTGTACATGACACTGTCTTTACCCCCGCTTAATCCGTCTATAAACAAATCTTTTTTTGTTACCAATTGTTTTTGAGGTTGACTATCATTATAATCTACCACTGACACAGCCTCTTTAAGAGACTTTATAATAATTTCATCATCCATTCCCTCAACACCAAGAAAGCCTTCTTTTGACGGAGCAGATTTCCTTTTTTCCTTGCCTTTAATATCAGGTATGTATGCATGTTTGACATTTCTACCCGCCAGAATATTTTTCAGAAATGTCCTTATCCTGAATCCAGCCACGTCTGAGTCGGTAAATATAATTAGACCACATTTATCTGCAAGCATTTTAAGCATATTTTGCTTTGCAGTGTCTTTATATATCATAAAACCGTCCAGCACAACTATAGTTGTATCCACAAGCTGAGAAAGCTTTATTTTATCATAATTACCCTCGACAGCTATTGCTTCTTTAATTTTAAGCATTCTTATACCTCGCTAAAAACTAATTTCTGAGGCTGTGAATCGGGGCAGGTATTCTTCCGCCTCTTGCAATGAATTCATCACTGTTATATTTGCTAACACTCATTACAGGACCGGTTCCAAGCAATCCTCCAAATTCGACTACATCCCCTACTTTTTTACCGGGTGCAGGGATAAGTCTTACAGCAGTTGTTTTATTATTTATCATTCCTATTGCCATTTCATCAGCTATAATTGCAGAAATTGTCGAGGCACTGGTATCTCCGGGAACAACTATCATGTCAAGACCTACAGAACACACACAGGTCATTGCTTCAAGTTTATCTAATGACAGAGCACCGCATGATGCAGCACTAATCATTCCTGCATCTTCACTTACAGGAATAAATGCACCGCTTAGTCCGCCGACATATGAAGATGCAAATACACCGCCTTTTTTTACAGCATCATTTAAAAGTGCCAATGCAGCTGTAGTACCGTGTGCACCACATTTTTCTATTCCCATTTCTTCTAATATATATGCAACGCTATCGCCGACAGCAGGAGTTGGAGCAAGAGACAGGTCTACAATTCCAAATGGAACATTAAGTCTTTTTGATGCCTCATTAGCAACCATTTGTCCCATTCTGGTGACTTTGAAAGCAGTTTTTTTAATGGTTTCAGACACGGTTTCAAAATCTTTTCCCTTTACCTTTTCAAGGGCATGTTTAACAACACCCGGTCCGCTTACACCAACATTTATTACACATTCTGCCTCACCAGGTCCTAAAAATGCACCTGCCATAAATGGATTATCCTCGACTGCATTACAGAAAACGACAAGTTTTGCACATCCAAATCCATCGGTATCCTTTGTAAGATAAGCTGTCTCTTTTATAATCTCTCCCATGGATTTAACTGCATCCATATTTATTCCGGCTTTTGTACTTCCAACATTTACAGATGAGCATACTATATCTGTTTCACAAAGAGCCTGCGGAATAGAATTTATAAGATTCAAATCAGATTTTGTAAAACCCTTTTGAACAAGTGCTGAAAAACCACCTATAAAGTTTACACCTACATTTTTGCCGGCTCGGTCAAGAGCTCTTGCTATTTTTACATAATCAGAATCTTTACATGCAGATGCAATCATAGAAATTGGTGTCACAGAAATTCGCTTATTTATAATGGGAATTCCATATTCATTTTCAATATTCTCACCAGTTTTAACCAGGTCTTTTGCACAATTTGATATCTTATCATATATTTTGTCACAAGTAACATTTATATCTTCACATGCACAATCATACAAAGATATACCCATTGTAATAGTACGGATATCCAGATGTTCATTTTCAATCATATGTATGGTTTCATTTGCTTCAAATTGATTAATCATGATTTTATCCTCCGTATCATTTTATATCCTGTGCATTGACTGAAATATTTCTTCAAGCTGAATTCTGATTTCAACACCGATACCTTTTCCGCATTCCTTTAAAGATGTGCTGAGTCCTGAAAAATCCTCGCTGGATTTTTCAACATCGACGAGCATCATCATAGTAAACATATCATCGAGAATTGTTTGAGATATATCAAGAATATTAACATCACTTTTTGCCAAAATATTTGTAACAGAGCTTATTATGCCGACTCTGTCTTTTCCAACTACTGTAATTATTGCTTTTTTCATTAATCCAACCTCCGTAAAGCATATCATTTGCAAGTAATTATATAACAAAATTATTCAATATGCAATAAAGTACACACAAATTATTGATATTAGCCAATAAATTCAAACTTTAATGTCTGTTTCTTTGATTCACCGGGTTTAATAAACTCAAGCATACCTTTTTCTCTCATAACATCTCTTCCGTCAGGAGTACAATTTCCCGGCTCCAAGCCCATTACATAATCATATTCACCCATCATTTTCCATTGAGTAAAGCATTTAAGTTCTTTTGTATCAAAAGTCATTTTCATTCCTTTATTTATGTCGGGATTGTAAATACTTGCTTCACCCACATCGGAAAAGTTATGATAAAAACACATTTCTTCGTAATCGGCCTGGGGCTTTTCACCTTTCATCCATTTATCAATTCCTGTTTCTGCGTGTTCATTTCTTGCGGTAACCTCAACTGAAGAAATGTTAATTTGCGCATTTTCGCTCAAAAGAGGATACCCAATATTACAATGATACATTATTTCATAAGGTGATTCCGATGAGCCTATATTTTTTACCTTATCTGTCATTGTGTATTCATTTTTTTCGAGTGACACAATATATTCTCTTTCTAGTACAAGCTTATGTGAAAAAATACGTGCATCACGAACTATTGCTTTGATATGTATATTGTTATCATCAACCCAGTATCCAAAACTATCACAAGGTGTATTTGATATTGTTCCGTGTAGCGGAAGTTCATCACCATTATCACTGCATGGACTGCCAACTGCAACAAGCCCACATGTTGTACAAAAACCAGCTGTAAATGATTTTAAAAATCCTAATCCATTGATATCATAATATTGAGGAGAAACAAATCCACAGGCCGAAATAAAACTGAAATTATCTCCTTTCAAACTAAGACGAGATACATCGGCACATCTGTCAAGTGAAATCCAGAATTCCAAACCTTTTCCATTTCTTACACATAACATTCTCATTCCGTCTGCTTTGCCACCTGAAAGTCTGAATTCATCTACGCCATATAGCTGATTGGTACTACCAATATATTTATTCATAATATTTATCTCCTTTAATTAGATTTTACTTGCTTTAGAATAATTTATATATTTAGTATATATATTAATATCGACTCGTGTCAAGTATTGTCAAATATTTAATAGTTTTTTTGCATTTTTAAACATGATTTTATCCATAGACTCTTTATCGACATCAAGAGTGTTCAAAAGAGTTTTTTCCATATTGGCAGTATGCCAGGGTAAATCTGTTCCGAAAAGTATTTTATCCACTCCATGCTTATCTACGATGGTTTGTGCATAGTATTTTGGCATCGAGCCATATCCAAAGGATGTATCTATAAACAATGGCTTTCCGCACAGATATTTAAGAAATTCTTCATTTAAGTTGAGTGCACCCCAATGAGCAGCAACAACAGGTGTATCAAACCACGATAAAGCTTTTGATAACTTTTCAGGAGTACATCCATAGGGAGGAGGAAAACCATAATCTAACCCTGAATGAAAAACGGTTATTAAATCCAGAGAAGATATTTTTTTGTATATTGGTTTCATAAAATCATCGTCAACCGAAAAATTTTGATAATCCGGATGGAGTTTGACCCCTTTTAAACCAAGAGACTTAATTCTTTCCAATTCATATAACGCATCCTTAGCATAAGGATATACCGATCCAAAAGAAAAAATATTATGTTCATTATTAATTGAAGCAGCAAAATCATTTACGTTTTTTTGTTGTTTTTCATTTGTTGCGATATTGAGCACAACAGATATGTCAACATTGTTATTCTTCATAGAAATTAAAAGGTCTTCGTAAGTACCATTTGTATGATGTTTTAGTCCTCCGGAAACAAAAGAAAGTTTTTCCATGGCACGTAAAGCAAGATTGTCCGGAAAACAATGTGTATGAAAATCTATAACCACTATATTATCTCCCTGCCTGATAAAAAGTTAAAGAGATTGTATTTAAACAATCTCTTTTCAATATAAGTATAACCTTATTTTAAAAAATTTATCTGTGTCACATACATAGAAATTATTTGCCTTCCAAAATATCAGCAATTCTTTTTGAAGCAAAACCATCGCCATACGGATTACTTGCTTTTGACATTTTTTCATACTCTTGTTTATCGTCAAGAAGCAATCTGAAATTTGAATAGATAGTATCTTCGTTTGTGCCAACAAGTTTTAAAGTTCCTGCTTTAATACCTTCAGGTCTTTCGGTTGTATCCCTCATAACTAATACTGGCTTTCCAAGCGATGGAGCTTCCTCCTGTATTCCCCCGGAATCTGTAAGAATCATATAACTATTAGCAAGGAAGTTATGAAAATCTAAAACTTCCAATGGTTCTATAATATGAATTCTGTCACAATCACCCAATTCATCTTCAGCGGCTTGTCTGACAACAGGATTCATATGAATTGGATAAATGGCCTTTACATCTTTATACTCGTCTAAAACTCTTCTTATGGCTCTAAACATATTATGCATAGGCTCACCAAGATTTTCTCTTCTATGAGCAGTAATCATTATCAATCTGCTGTCTTTTGCCCATTCAAGTTCAGGATGAGAATAATCTGATCTAACGGTTGTTTTAAGAGCATCAATTGCTGTGTTTCCTGTTACAAAAATTGAAGACTCATCTCTGCCCTCTCTAATCAAATTATCTCGTGAAAGTTCTGTTGGAGCAAAATTGTATTCAGATATAACAGAAACAGCCTGCCTGTTAAACTCCTCTGGATATGGGCTATATATATTATAGGTACGAAGCCCTGCCTCAACATGACCCACAGGAATCTGCTTATAAAAACAAGCAAGTGCTGTTACAAAAGTTGTTGATGTATCACCATGAACAAGCACAACATCGGGTTTAACTACATCAAGCACATTACCTATACCGTTTAAAATGTTTGTTGTAATATCAAATAAAGTTTGTTTGTCCTTCATTATACACAAATCATAGTCTGGTTTTACATCAAATGCAGAAAGAACCTGATCGAGCATTTGTCTATGTTGACCTGTAACACATACTATAGTGTTAATATTATCTCGTGATTTTAATTCCTTTACAAGTGGACACATTTTTATTGCTTCTGGTCTTGTGCCAAAGACTACCATAATTTTTTTCATATATGTTCCTCTAATAATTAGTTAAATTTAAGCTTTTTGAACGAGTTCGTGATATACGTCACCAGACATCATATTGTTCTTTTCAGCAACTTGATTTATTTCATCAGGATTCTTGTATGTAGGTACAATTTTTTTGAGAGTATCCCTAACGATTTGATCATTTCCTGACACACACGCTTCCTGTAATTCATCAATCAATGAAATAATTCTGTCATGATCAATCGCGGTATCTCTTTCAATAAATATTAATTCATTTTCGGTTTTGTCTAATTCCTCAGTTTTTACAAGAAGTTCCTCGTATAATTTTTCGCCTGGTCTGAGACCCGTTTCTATAATTTCAATATTATTCATTCCTGACAAACGTATCATACTTTCTGCCAGTTCATAAATTTTAACAGGCTCACCCATATCCAAAACAAAAAGTTCGCCGTTATTAGCCATTGCACCTGACTGAAGTACAAGTTGAGATGCCTCAGGTATAGTCATAAAATATCTTATAATTCTTTTGTCAGTAAGTGTGATGGGCCCGCCGTTTGCAATCTGTTTTTTAAACAGAGGTACAACAGAACCTGCTGAACCAAGCACATTTCCAAATCTGGTTGCAGAATACTTAACTGTTCCGTATTTGCTATAAGACTGAACAATCATTTCACAGACTCTTTTGGTAGCACCCATTACATTAGTCGGGTTAACAGCTTTATCTGTAGAAACCATCATAAATCTTTCTACAGAAAATTGTTCACATAATTCTATAATATTAATTGTTCCAAATATATTGTTTTCAACAGCCTCAATACAATTATGCTCCATAAGCGGAACGTGCTTGTGAGCCGCTGCATTGATTACAATATCCGGTTTATATGTTTCAAAAACTCTTTCCATTCCTTTTTTATTTGTAATAGAAACAATTTCAACACGGATGTCTATTTTTGAACCATATATCATTTTAATATCCTGTTGAAGCTCGTACACTCCATTTTCATAGATATCAAGAACGACAATCTGCTTTGGACTCATTTTTGAAAGCTGTCTGCACAGTTCAGAGCCAATCGAACCGCCTCCACCAGTAATAAGTACTACCTTATCTTTATAATATGCATTTGTCTTTTCGTCAAACATATCAATAGGTTTTCTAAAAAGCAGTTCTTCAATATCAAATTCTCTCAATTGTCTTTTTCCACCAATAGTCTGCATAATCGGATAGTCATAAACCTTTATTTTATATCCAGCTTTCAGATATTTATCATATTTTTTATATCTTTCTCCATCCGGAAGAGATGGTATTGCAAAAAATACCTCTTGAATTTCAAGTTCATTTAATCTTTTTATAACAGAATTATCTTCGTATATAACAGGCAATCCACCAATCATTCTGCCTACTTTATCAATATTTGAATCAACATAGCAGCGAGGGGAATAAGCAGAATTTGAATTTCCCATGAGTTCCCCGGCAAGAGCGACACCTGTTCTTCCCGCACCAACTATTGCAACCTTAATTTTGCTTATTTCGCTCTTCATTTCAAGTTCAACCCTGGGTCCTGCAAATATTCTGAGAAGAAAATTAGATATTTTTCCATTTATTGTCTTAACATTTCCGCATTTATACGCATAACGATATATCATTCTGATAGAAAGACATAGGAGCAAGTTCATGCACGAAACCGAAAGCAATCTGGGAAACAACACCTGTTCTACAAGAATTGTTTCTTCTAATATGAAATTAATAACAAACGCAATTGAATCAGCAACAAGAAGCTTTATGTAACATTGTATACCGCCATACCGCCATATCTGTCCATATATATTTCCTACTATTCTGACGGTAAAAATACAAAAAATGGACAAAAGAGTCTGACATAATATACCTAATACAGTTAATTTAACATGTCCATCATAAAAATATAATAAAAATGCACATACAGAAAGTAAAATTATCAGGTCATAAAATACTAGTTGTAACCTTATCCTGTTTTTAAACATAATCCACCCCTAAACAATTATAGTTATCATAATTATATAAGA
>JAZUPR010000158.1:0-8944 GCA_045605285.1 Clostridia bacterium
TAGGGGACAGCCTTTAGGATGTCCCGAAAGAAAAAACATTCGGTTCGCCTCTAACCGCCGAACCCTACAATGCAAGTGTGTAATAATATAAATGCATTCCGTACAATATAATTATACAATAACACAATTATATTGGCGTTCCCAGACTGCACAAAAATTGCAAAGAAATCCAAAAGAAAAACAAAAAAACCAAAAAAAATCAGAAAAACCCATTGAAATTTTTAAAACATGGTGATATAATTAACTTGTAATTAATTAAATTGGTATATTGTTTTGTTTTAATACATAGAAAAGGAAGGTATAAAAAATGTTAGTAACATTAAACGATGTTCTTTTGCCCGCAAAAAGAGACAAATATGCAGTTGGTCTTTTTAACGCCGTAAACATGGAGCTTGCAAGGGGTATAATCGCCGCTGCAGAAGCTACCCAGTCACCTGTTATTATGGGTACTGCAGAAGTTCTTTTCCCATACGGTCCATTGGAAGAGGTTTCATACTACCTTATCCCTATGGCTAAAAAGGCAAAAGTTCCTGTGGTTATCCACCTTGACCACGGTCTTAGAAAAGAAACATGTATTAAGGCGTTGGAGCTTGGTTTTACATCTATTATGTATGACTGCTCAACAGACGATTATGATACAAACGTAGCAAAAGTAAAAGAGATGGCAGAGATTGCACACTCTTACGGTGCAACTATCGAGGGTGAGCTTGGTCATGTTGGTGACAACGAAGGTTCTGCAGAGGGTAGCTCACATCTTTCTGACCCAAGCAAATTCTTCACCGATCCAAAGCTTGCTAAAGACTACGTTGAAAAAACAAAGGTAGATGCTCTTGCAATTGCAGTTGGTAATGCACACGGTGCATACAAATTACCGCCTAAACTTGACTTTGCAAGGATTAAAGAAATAGCGAACACAGTGGATGTTCCTCTTGTTCTTCACGGCGGTTCAGGTCTTACTGACAACGACTTCAGAAGAGCTATCAAGGAAGGCATCAGCAAGGTTAATATCTTTACAGATATCAACATTGCAGCTGTTAAAGCAGAATTTTCAAAATTCACAGATATGAACAAGGGTATTATTGACCTTATTCCTGCAGCTGTTGAAGCTGTTAAACAGGCATCTATAGAAAAAATGCAGCTTTTCTCATCAGACGGAAAGGCACCTTTTGGAAGCAACAGCGATATAGATATTGAAAAAATTGTCAGCCTGGTTCTTGAGCAGATTGGGAAAAACAAATAACAGTGCCTTGTTGCTATTTCAAAAGACCTTATGTATAATGCATTGAGGTCTTTTGGCATGTATAGAATATAACGTGAAAAAATTATAACATGCTATGACGCTATGAGAAAGCATATAGAGCTTGTTGCCATTAAAAGGGCACAGGCGATGTACCTATGCAATCTTCTTGAAAATAAAACATACACAGAAAGGGATTTTAGATTATGAAAAAAATTGAAAAAGACAATCTCAAGGTTGAAATTTATCCTACAAGAGACGAAATGGGATTTGCCGCTGCAACAGACATTGCCGCTGCGATAAACACTCTTTTAAAAGAAAAAGAGGAAATCAATATGATATTTGCTGCCGCTCCCTCTCAGAATGATGTACTTTTCCACCTCTGCGAGAGAGACGACATCTCATGGGAGAGAATAAATGCATTTCACATGGATGAATACATAGGTCTTCCAAAGGCAGCTCCTCAGGGATTTGCAAATTTCCTTGTAGACAGAATTTTTTCTAAGAAGCCATTCAAGTCTGTAAATCTTATAGATTCAACTGCTACAGACCCCGATGCAGAGAGTGCAAGATACTCTGCACTTTTACAAAAATACCCCACAGACATTGTGGTTCTCGGTATTGGAGAAAACGGACATATTGCGTTTAATGACCCGCACGTAGCAGATTTTAATGACTCTAAGGCTGTAAAGGCTGTAGAGCTCGACGAGGTGTGCAGACAGCAACAGGTAAACGACGGTTGCTTTGAGTCTATAGACCAGGTTCCCAAATTTGCCATGACTCTTACTATTCCTACAATGACAAATGCAAAGCACCTTTTCTGTGTAGTTCCTTGCTCAACAAAAGCAAATGCTGTAAACAACACAGTAAACGGTGAAATAAACGAAAAATGTCCCGCAACAATCATGAGAAAGCACTCTGATGCAAAGCTCTATTGTGATGCGGACAGTGCAGCACTTTTGGAGATATAAAAATGATTACAAAGATTAAAAATGCAAGATTAGTCTTAGAAGACGGTGTTGTAGAAAACGGATACCTTTACATAAAAGACGGAAAAATTTTTTCTGTTACAGAAGATAATATGGCATTTGACAAGGAAATAGATGCAAAGGGGCTTTATGTATCCCCCGGCTTTATAGATACCCATGTTCACGGAGGCGGCGGATATGATTTTATGGACGGCGGCTGCGAACCCATTGAAAAAGCGGCACTTTTTCACTTGAGCCACGGTACCACATCTATTCTTGCAACATCTCTTGCGTGCTCTACAGGTGTATTGTCAGAGTTTCTGGAAAACTTAAATGCAGTTATGGATTCAGGCAAAGTGCCAAATCTTATTGGAGCTCACCTTGAGGGCCCTTATTTTTCTCTTTCTCAAAGCGGTGCACAAAATCCCGACTATATAGTTGACCCGAATCCTCAAGAATATGAAATGATTATAGAAAAGGGCAAGGGGAACGTAAAAAAATGGAGTTTTGCTCCTGAACGCCCCGGTAGTGCAGAATTTTGCAAAAAGATTATCTCCTGCGGCATTGTACCGTCCGTAGGGCACTCAAATGCAACCTATGCTCAGGTCAAAGAGTGCTATGATGCAGGCTGCCGTTCTTTCACCCATCTTTATTCGGGGATGTCTACAATAACCCGTGAAAAAGGTTTTCGTGTTCTCGGTGTTATAGAGTCGGCATATCTTTTAGATGACATTCAGGCAGAAATAATAGCAGACGGAAAGCATCTTCCGCCAGAACTTTTGCAGCTTATTGTCAAAAATATTGGCACGGACCATATAGCTCTTGTAACAGATGCTATGCGAGGTGCAGGTATGCCTGACGGAGACAGTCTTCTTGGCAGAAAAGACGAGGCAATGCCGTGCATAATTGAAGACGGTGTTGCAAAGCTTACCGACAGAAGTGCGTTTGCCGGAAGTGTTGCCACAACAGACAGACTTGTAAGAACAATGGTTAAAGAGGCGGGAGTGCCGCTGCATCTTGCAGTGAAAATGATTACAAAAAATCCTGCATCAATGCTTGGACTCAGTTCCAAGGGAAGTCTTAAAGAGGGCTTTGATGCAGATATAGTATTTTTTGATGAAGATATCAATATTAAAAATATTTTGATAAAAGGAGAGGAAATCGAACTATGAAAATGACATTTCGTTGGTATGGACAAGACGATTCCATCAGTCTTGACTATATCAGACAAATTCCCTGTATGACAGGCGTGGTTACAGCGGTATATTCTGTTCCCGTTGGGCAGGTATGGCCTCAGGAAGAGATAGATGCCATGAAAGCGGCTGTAAATGCAAAAGGTCTTGAGATGGAGGTTATAGAGTCTGTTCCCGTTCACGAGGACATTAAGCTTCGCAGGGGAGATTATCAGCTTTATATAGACAATTATAAAGAAAATATCCGTCGTCTCTCAAAAGCAGGAGTAAAATGTATCTGCTACAACTTTATGCCTGTGTTTGACTGGACTCGTTCAAGACTTGACCAGCCACTTGCTGACGGTTCAAACGCTCTTGTTTATTACAAACAGGATGTTGACAAAATGGACCCTACAAAAATAACTCTTCCCGGTTGGGATGCTTCATATTCACCTGAGGAAATGACAGGTCTCATCAATGAATACAAAAAAATTGGTGAAGAGGGTCTCTGGAGCAACCTTGAATACTTTATAAAAGAGATTATTCCTGTTGCAGCAGAGTGCGATGTCAATATGGCTATCCATCCGGACGATCCACCCTGGTCAATCTTCGGTATTCCGAGAATTATTACCAATGAGGAAAATATAGACAGATTCCTTTCTCTCTATGATGATGTTCACCACGGTCTCACTCTTTGCAGCGGTTCACTCGGATGTGCTACATTCAATGACTACACTGCAATGGTAAGAAAATATGGTGCAATGGGCAGAATTCACTTTGCTCATGTAAGAAACATCAAAATTTTAGAGGATGGCTCTTTTGAAGAAAGCGGACATCTCTCATCTTGCGGTTCTCTTGATGTTGTAGAGATACTCAAAGCATATCACGATGTTGGTTTCAAGGGTTATCTCAGACCTGACCACGGCAGAATGATATGGGGAGAAACAGGAAAACCCGGCTACGGCCTCTATGACAGAGCTTTGGGTGCTATGTATATGGCAGGTATCTGGGAGACTCTTGACAAAATAAAATAAAGTGAGGACATCAAAATGAAATTACCATTTAATATAGACTTATCAGGCAAGGTTGCAGTGGTAACAGGTGCAGGCGGAGTGCTTTGCTCTATGTTTGCCGAGGCTCTGGCTAAATCGGGAGCAAAGGTAGCTCTTTTAGACCTTAACGAAGAGGCTGCAAAAAAATGTGCCGATGAGATTGTTGCGGGCGGCGGCATTGCAAAAGGCTATGCTTGTAATGTTCTTGATAAAGACAGTCTTGAGGCTGTTCGTGCGCAGGTAAATGTTGACCTTGGCACTTGCGATATCCTTATCAACGGTGCAGGCGGAAACAATCCTAAGGCAAGTACAGATAATGAATATTTTTCACCTGAGGATATGGGTAAGGTTAAAACATTTTTTGACCTTGACAAAGCAGGAGTTGAGTTTGTATTTAACCTCAACTTCCTTGGAACTCTCATTCCTACACAGGTTTTTGCTCTTGATATGGTTGAAAAAGAAGATGCAAGCATCATAAATATATCAAGTATGAATGCTTACACGCCTCTTACAAAAATTCCGGCATATTCAGGTGCAAAAGCAGCAATTTCAAACTTTACTCAGTGGCTCGCAGTTCATTTTTCAAAGACAAATATCCGTTGCAATGCTATCGCTCCAGGGTTTTTTGTAACAAAGCAGAATGAAAAACTTCTCTTTAATGAAGATGGCACTCCAACCCCAAGAACAGGAAAGATTTTGAATTCCACACCAATGGGGCGTTTCGGGGAAGCAGAAGAACTTCTCGGAGCACTACTCTTCCTTGTGCACAAGGAAGCATCAGGCTTTGTAAATGGAGTAGTTATCCCTGTTGACGGTGGATTTTCTGCATATAGCGGAGTATAAAAATTTAAATTTTAAAAATACACACTCGTATGAGTGTGTATTTTTTTGCTCCTTGTACATAATAAAGAAAAACAGGGAGTGATTTAATGGTGGATATTATTAAAGTTTGTTCAACCTCTCTTCTTTCAGCGGTTTCTCTATTTATTATTGCTAAAATAACAGGGCACAAGCAAATGGCTCAGCTTGATTTTTTTGATTATATAACAGGCATTACCATAGGCTCTATAGCTGCAGAACTTGCAACCGAGCTAGAGTCACCTTGGAAACCTCTTGTTGCAATGATTATTTACGGATTTGTTGCCTTGGGGCTTACTATAATTGCACATAAATTCCCGAAACTTCGAAAATATATCAATGGTACACCAACCATTATTATGGATAACGGAAAAATCTACAGAGAAAATATGAAAAAGTCAAAACTGGAGCTTTCTGAATTTATGGTACTTTGTCGTCAGGAAGGCTATTTTGATATAAACGAGATTGAAACTGCAGTTTTTGAATACAACGGTAGAATTACCATTTTACCCAAAAGTGAGAACAGACCGCTTACTCCGGAGGATATGAATATGTCGCCAAAAAAAGCATCTATATGCACGGAAATAATTATGGACGGACAGATACTCCATGAAAACATAAAAAGGCTTGGATTGGACTTGATATGGCTGGACAAAGAACTTAAAAAGCAAAAATATCATAGTCCAAAGGAGATATATCTGGGTATATGCGACGGCAACAAAAAACTGACTTTGTTTTCCATGGAAAATTGATGTGTGGATTAGGCTTCAAGTCCTACGTGCCCCTTTTATCGAAAACAAAAAAAGACCGTCCAAATTGTTCCCACCGCTCCGCCGTTTGTGCTACTTGCTCTTTTGAACCTTATGCCTTTTGATGCTTTATTGATGCTATCCAAAAATCTCCACTGTAAAGCTGATGCTTAACTGCCAAAAATCGACGCTCGTAATTTTATTTCAGTATAACATACATTCAGCGAAATTGAAAATAGAACCAAACGGAATTGCCCGTGTAAGATGATAGAATGAATTAAGGCGAAATTACTCGACAATTATTTTTGTAAGCAACACAAGACATTTTTGAGCCAATTATGGCAGAATGATCAATAACAGCCATATTAAAAAATGATATACCTTAACCAAAGAAAAGACCTTAAGGAATTGGGAATGCCAAAATATTCAGCAACGCTTAATGCCAGTTCAAAACTAATGGCACTATCATTCTCACTTACACATAACGATAGATTTTCCCCTCAATTGTAAACTGAAATGCAATATACTAAAATCAAGCGAAGTCTTGATTTTTTTGACGAATAGGTGTATAATTAATACATAAATTTTCGGAGGCTTATGCTATGGTAACATATCAAAGACTATGGGAAACATTGAAGAAAAGGAATATTCGCAAGCATGACCTAATGGAACTTGCAGATATATCCTCAACAACTTTAACAAAGCTTAATAAAAATGAGATAGTAGCATTGACCATTCTTATAAAGATTTGTAAAGCTCTTAACTGTCAGATTGAAGATGTTGTTGAGGTTAAAGATAAGACACTTGTATGATATACATATGCAAAAATGCGGAATGGTATGACGGACTATGAGTGTACTTTACTTGTTGGAAGACCAAACGCACCGTCAGCGTATTCGTTAAACAACAGATCTGACCTTGCAAAACAGCGACAGAAAAAAGTCATAGAATGTATGGTAGAGGTCGAATACATAACCGAAGATGAAGGAAGAGAAATATTAGGAGAGGAGTAAGTGAATATGAAATTAACATTTATAGGAGCAGCTCATGAGGTTACAGGCTCTTGTACCTTGCTTGAAGCTTGTGGAAAGCATATCCTTATTGACTGCGGTATGGAACAAGGCGGTGATACATATGAAAACTGCGAATTGCCTGTTGCTCCGTCAGAGATTGATGCGATTTGCCTTACTCATGCACATATAGACCATTCAGGAATGATTCCGGCAATGGTTGCAAAAGGATACACAGGTCCCGTGTATTGTACAGAAGCAACACATAGGCTTTGTAATATAATGCTTCAGGATTCTGCTCACATTCAAGAACAGGAAGCAGAGTGGCAGAACAGAAAAGCAGAGCGTTCCGGCTATCAGCAGTATATCCCCGTATACACTGTTGCAGATGCATTGGAGTCGCTGAAATTATTCGAAGGACACGGATATAACAAACCAATAGAAATATTTGAAGGTGTAACGATAAATTTCTGCGATGCAGGACACTTGCTTGGTTCATCAAGCATCCACATTACAGTAAATGAAAACGGTGAAGAAAGAACAGTTTTGTTCTCTGGAGATTTAGGAAACATAGACAGACCGCTTATCAGAAATCCTCAAAATCCACCTTATGCTGATTATGTGGTAATTGAATCAACCTATGGTGATAGAGTTCATGGAGAAAGACCTGACTATATTGCACAGCTTACAAAAATAATGCAGGAAACCTTTTCAAAGGGCGGAAACCTCGTTATTCCATCCTTTGCAATTGGAAGGACACAGGAGCTTTTATATCTGTTCAGGACAATTAAGGAGCAAGGACTTGTAAAAGGACACGAAAACTTTATTGTGTATGTAGATTCACCTCTTGCAGTTGAGGCAACAAAGATATATCAGGATAATCTGATGGGATATTACGATGAAGAAACACTTGCCCTTGTAAAGCAAGGCATCAACCCGATATCATTCCCCGGACTAAGACTTAGTGTTACAACTGATGAGTCAAGAGCAATAAACTTTGATATGATTCCAAAGGTAATTATATCTGCATCCGGTATGTGTGAAGCAGGTCGTATCAGACATCACTTAAAGCATAACCTGTGGAGAGAAAACAGCACAATACTTTTTGTTGGATATCAGGCAGAAGGAACCTTCGGCAGAAAGCTTATAAATGGTGCGAAGGATGTTTCACTGTTCGGTGAGAGCATTCAGGTTAATGCAAGAATAGAATCAATTGTTGGTATCAGCGGTCATGCGGATAAAGATATGCTTCTCGGATGGCTTGGCAGTATGGAAAAGCCACCAAAGAAGGTGTTTGTAAATCACGGTGATGATTTGGTGTGTGATGCTTTTTCACAGACTATACATAACAAACTTAAATTTACAGCAACAGCACCATACAGTGGTGACGAATACGATCTTGCAACAGGCGAATGCACAGCAAGAGGAAGAATAGTTAAACTTACTAAAGTATCAGAAGGCAGACGAAGAGCAAATCTTGTATTTGACAGACTTATGGCAGCGTGCCAGAGACTTAAAACTGTCGCAGAGTTAAGCCGTAATTTGACGAACAAGGAGCTTGCTAAATTTACAGACCAGATAAATGACTTGTGTGATAAATACGCAAGGAAATCAAAATAAGGACATAGGCAAGGAGGTAAAAGATATGTCAAAAAGATATTTTGCATGTGTATATGGCGGAGCAAATGATAGAATTGTAAGCCAACATAAAGAAAAAATAGAGAAATTGGGAAAATTAATTGCAACAAACGGTTTTTCTCTTGTATATGGAGCAGGAGCGACAGGATGTATGGGTGCAGTTGCAAGAGGTGTTAAAGAAAATGGCGGTTTTGTTGTGGGTATATCTCCTGACTTTATCAGAGAATTTGAAGATATATTCGATTGTGATAATAAGGTTA
>JAZUPR010000159.1:0-11672 GCA_045605285.1 Clostridia bacterium
TCAAAACTCTTTATTCTATCCTTGGAATTAGATTTTACTTCCTTTTTCTTTTTTCTTCTGTTGGTATAGATATCCCCGTCGCATACAACAACTGTACGAAGACTCGGATATTCAAAACCCTTTGTGATACTACCCTCCATAATGCTGACTGTTCCGTAGGGAGGAAGAGTATCTGTATCACTAATAAGATATGTTTCAATATCTCTTTCTTCAAGAAGCTTTGCCAGATTTGAAATAGCGGACTTAGACTCTGACAAAATAATTATTCTGTAATTCTGCTTTTTCCAGAACTTTACATCATCTGCAAAAAAATCTGTATTTCCGCTGTAATTCTGCATAGATTTTGCCTGAAAGCCTGCTATTTCGTGAGGCTTGAATTCAGGTGTTGAATATGAAAGTGTGCTGATGCTAAGAAGCAGGCTTTGGTTTATGCTTCTTGTAATGGAGCTATAGTTTTCAATATATGGCTTTTCTGTTTTTGGGAAAAGACCTTTTGAAAGCATCTCGGTGATAATTTCATTTTGCTCTTTAAAAAACACTTCTGAGCTTTCGTTTAATGATGTGGGTTCATCATAAACAACCATATATGAATCCATATAATCCAAAAGTGTTGAAAATCTTTCATACACCAAAGGCATATATTTATCTCCAGATGCAATATAGTGATTGTTTTCAATCTTTTCTATGTCTGATATCAGATTTTCGTTTTTCTGTTCTTTTATTTTTTCGCATAAGTCTTTCTTTATTTCGTCGTCATACACAAGCTCTCTTACAGGGCAAATAACACATTCTGATATATTTGAAAGAGACATCTGTGTGCTTATGTTAAACTCACGAAGAGAATCTACTTCATCATCAAAAAATTCTATTCGCACAGGATTGCTTCTTGTGGGAGGAAACACATCGACAATAGAGCCGCGTCTTCCGAACTGTCCGCAGCTTTCAACTGTTGATACTCTTTTATATCCGCCAAGTACAAGCTGATTGCACAAAAAGTCAGGGTCAATAACAGTTCCTGTTTCAACACTCATAACAAATTTTTGGAATATATCTTTAGGAACAGTATACTGCATAAGTGCTCTTATGGTAGTGACCACCACCTGTGCATTATCAATTTCCGTCAGGGTACTAAGTCTTTTAAACTCTCCGTTTCTGTTTGCGGCATCTACATCATAAAAAATATACTCTTTTTCAGGAAAGTACAAAACTGCATCACAAAAAAAGAACGATAAATCTTCCTTTATCCTTCTTCCTTCAGTTTCATTTGCAGCAACGATCAGGCATTTTCTGCCTGATTGTTTGCAAATTGAGTATATTAAATGACTTTTTTGGCTACCAGACAATCCATAGGCATGGACAGGACCATTCTCCTCAATCAGATGTTCTGAAAGGGAACGATATTCGGGCAGCTGTGATAGAATTTGTGAAAAAAACATTTTATCACTTTCCGTTATATTTATTCATAGCATCGTCACAAGAGCCTGTTGATATAATTGACCTTATGGCCTTATGCACAGTATCTGCCACATTATCCAAAACAGGAATATCCTCTTTTGAAAAATGCCCAAGCACGTGAGATGCCAAATCATAATCGGGAGACGGTTTTGCACCAACACCGATTTTTATTCTTGGGAAATTGTCACTGGAGAGATGATATATTATTGACTTAAGCCCGTTATGACCACCGTGACTGCCTTTTGGACGGATACGGAGTCTGCCTGTGTCAAAATTGATATCATCGCATATTACTATTATATTTTCTGGGGCAATCTTATAAAAGGATGCAATTTCTCCTACACTTTCACCGCTATTATTCATAAAGGTCTGCGGTTTTAAAAGTATTACCCTTTCACCAAGGATGTTTCCCTCACCATACACACCTTTGAACTTGGTTTTATTAAATGCGATATTTTCTTTTGAGGCAAAAACGTCGAGCATATCAAAACCTACATTGTGGCGGGTAAGGTCATACTTTTTTCCCGGATTGCCCAATCCGACAACAAGATACATATATTTTCTCTCTCTTTAAAACTTAGCTAAACAAAGGACTTACAGATACATCTTCGTAAATTCTGTCTATTGCTTCAGCAAATATAGGAGCAACAGAGAGAATCTTTATCTTATCAATTCTCTTTTCAGTCGGAAGTGTAACTGTGTCGAGAACAAGAAGTTCTTCTATGCAGGAGTTTTCTATTCTTTCAATAGCAGGACCTGAAAGAACAGCGTGTGAGCAGCATGCATACACATTTTTTGCTCCGCGTTCTTTAAGTGCTGCAGCACCATTTACAATAGTTCCTGCAGTATCTATCATATCGTCTACAAGAATTACGTTCTTATCCTTTATATCACCGATTATATTCATAACCTCTGACACGTTTGCCTTAGGTCTTCTTTTATCTATGATAGCAATGGGCACATCTATTTTACTTGCAAATTTTCTTGCTCTTGTTACAGAGCCAAGGTCAGGAGAAACAACAACAAGGTCGTCCTTCTGATCTTCAAATTTTTCTTTGTAATAATTTGCAAGAAGAGGTGCACCGAGAAGATGGTCAACGGGGATATCAAAAAATCCTTGAATCTGCGCTGCATGAAGATCCATTGTGAGAACTCTGTCTGCACCGGCTGTTGTGATGATGTCGGCACAAAGTTTTGCTGAAATCGGATCTCTTGCCTTTGCTTTTCTTTCCTGTCTGGCATATCCGAAATAAGGAATAACAGCTGTTATTCTGCCTGCAGAAGCTCTTTTGAAAGCATCTATCATAATGAGAAGCTCCATAAGATTGTCATTTACAGGTGAGCAAGTTGACTGAACAACAAACACGTCAGCTCCTCTGACAGTTTCATTAATGTTTACAAAAATCTCTCCGTCAGAAAATTTTCCAACCTGAGAATCACCCATTTTTACACCAAGCTGGTCTGCAATAGCCTGAGCAAATTCAGGGTTTGAATTTCCTGTAAAGATTTTAATATTGTTTCCATGTGCTATCATTTTATTATACCTCCGTTTTGTTTATTCCATCCATTTTTATCACCTGAAATACAACCCATAAACAATAGGTTTTATATGTACTGAAAAACCAATTTTCCGTCTTCATACACACACCAAGCGATATGCACACTACTACTTTATATTCTATTATTTTTTTTCTTATATTTCAAGTCTATTTTCAAAAAATTTGCTATTTTTGTCTAATAAACACAAAAAAGATGTTTGCTTACTTCGAATAAATGATTTTTTCAATGGGAATAATTAGGATATAACAAGAAAAGGGTGGTTTTATATTTTGATTAACAAGGTTGAAATCTGCGGAGTGAACACATCAAAGCTTCCCGTGCTTACTAATGACGAAAAGGCAAAATTGTTTGAAAGGATAAAAAACGGAGACAAGGATGCAAGAGAAGAATTTGTAAGAGGTAATTTAAGACTTGTGCTTTCTGTAATTCAAAGATTCAACAACAGAGGCGAATGTGCTGACGATTTATTTCAGGTGGGTTGCATAGGTCTTATGAAATCAATTGATAATTTTGACACGAGTCAGAATGTAAAATTTTCCACTTATGCTGTACCGATGATAATTGGCGAGATAAGACGATATCTAAGAGACAACAATTCAATAAGAGTAAGCAGGTCATTAAGAGACATTGCCTACAAGGCTCTTATGACAAAGGAAAGGCTTACAAAGGAAAATGAGAAAGAGCCTACAATAGGCGAAATAGCAAAGGAAATGGGTGTAAAAAAAGAGGACGTGGTATTTGCTCTGGATGCTATAGCAGACCCCATATCTCTTTATGAGCCTATATACAACGACGGGTCTGATGCCATATTTGTGATGGACCAGTTGGGTGATGAAAAAAATACCGACGAAAACTGGATAGAGGAAATAAGTCTTAAAGAGGCAATTAAAAAACTTGGAAGCAGGGAGAGACACATCCTTAACCTAAGGTTTTTTAAAGGCCGCACACAAATGGAGGTTTCACAGGAGCTTGGTATAAGTCAGGCACAGGTGTCAAGGCTTGAAAAAAGCGCTCTGTCCCACATAAAAAAATATATATAAATGAAACTTAAAAAATAGGTTGACCTTCCTTCCTTAATAGGTTATAATTTAATCATATTAAAATTACGGGAAGGTGCACTTATGAGTATACAAAACACAGAAAAAAAAGGAATAGCAATTGCCGGAAATATAATTGTGGATATAATAAATATTATAGAAAAATATCCTGAAAAAAACATGCTCACAAATGTTAAAGATATATCAAATGTTGTGGGCGGTTGCGTGTGCAACACCATTATTGATATTGCAAAAATGGACCCTGAGATAAAACTCACTGCAATCGGAAAAGTTGGAAATGATGACCAGGGAAGATTTGTTACCGCTCAGATGAAAGACTATGGCATTGATGTAAGCGGTGTAGTAGTCAGCGACACTCTCCCTACAAGCCGTGACTATGTTATGTCTGAAGAAAAATCAGGAGAGCGTACATTCTTTTATGCATCAGGCGCAAATGGAGATTTTGGTGTTGATGATGTAGATGAGAACAAGCTTGACTGCAAAATATTCCATGCAGGATACATTCTCCTTCTTGAAAAACTGGATGAAGAAGATGAAGTATACGGAACAAAGATGGCTCGTCTTTTAGACAAAGTGTCAAAAAAAGGCATAAAGACATCTATTGACGTGGTAAGCTCTGAAACAGGTCTCTTTGCACAAAAGATTATACCTGCGCTTAAATACTGCGACTATGCAATTTTAAACGAAATAGAAAGCTGCAAGGTAACAGGACTTTCGCCAAGAAATGAAGATGGTACAATAAACGAAGAAAACATAAAAACCACAATGGAAGCATTTATCAAATACGGCGTCAAAGACAGGGTTATCATCCATTGCTGCGAAGCAGGATTTATGCTTGATGCAAAGGGCAACTACACCGTGATGCCTTCACTTTCTCTCCCATCTGGATATATAAAAGGCAGTGTTGGTGCAGGAGATGCCTATGCTGCAGCTTGTCTTTACGGATTGCACAACGATTTTGATGGCGAAAAGCTTCTTGAGTTTGCTTCATGTGCAGCGGCATGCAGCCTTTCACAGCCCGATGCCATAAGTGGCATGAGAGGAAAAGATGAGGTTATAAAACTTGCATCTACCTATCCAAAACAGAAATTGAATCTTATGTAATAATATTAAGTCAAAGCCCCGAAGATATCGGGGCTTTTTTGATGTCCGTTTTTTTACCCAGCTATTTTGATATGATTAACTCATAAACAACAGCTATTTAACTTAAGGAGGCACAAATTATGTCAAAATACCCAATCGGATTTAACACAAATCCTTATCTGGACACTACTCAACAACCTACAGTTGCAGATTTCAAAGAAGAGATTTTGCCAAAAAAATCTGTTGTTTCTGTGTATTTTCCATCAAAGGGGGTCAACTACGCCTACTACAACGATTTGTTCGACCTCAAGATTGGAGATCTAGTGTATGTGGACGGGAAACTAGAGGGTATAAAGGGGCAGGTTACACAGGTAAATTACTCCTTTAAAATAGACCTTTCTCTCTACAGAAAGGTTACAGGGCTTATAGACACGAAGTGCAGTGGAGATTTTTTTGTTACTTATTCCCATTTTATTACCTTTGACAAAAATGCTCTACCCAAGGACAAAATATCCCCATGGTTTAAACCCACCGATACAAAAACCAAATTCGCAACAGGAATTGACACATCAGAAAGTTTCTCCCTTAACAATCTATCAGAGCTTGGAATATGCCAAAAAGCTGCTGAGCGCGGACACAGCTACTATATGGACAACAGAGTCTCTTACCTTTGTGTTGACAGAGGTAAAGGATATGCAATAGTAGAGGGTACAGAGGTATACGAAGTGGAATTTTTAGTTGAGGACGGTATTGTGAGCAATCTTAACTGTTCGTGCTTTTGCACGGGTGTCTGCAAACACCAATTTGCAACAATGCTTCAGCTAAAAGAAACATTGGAAGAAATTTTTAAAAATTACATTAAAAATTACAATTTCTATTTTGCAGCTATCAGCAAAACCACATTTGCAAATATGGTTCTTAACAAAAGACACACAGGTTCACTTCATATAGATATATAAAAAATGAGCATTGCCTTTTTTTGGCAATGCTCGGTTTTTTAAAGCATCTTAAGTATATTTTCTTTTGGTGTATAGCCAACAATTCTTGACTGTTCCATGCCATCTTTAAAGACTATAAGTGTCGGGATGCTCTCTACATTATACTGCATCGCAACAGACATACTTTCATCCACATTTATTTTGCCGACGGCAACATCGCCTCTCTCTATCGCTATTTCATCAACTATGGGAGAAACCATTTTGCACGGTCCGCACCAGTCTGCATAAAAATCTACCAGAACAACTCCGTTTTTTTCTAAAACTTCGCTTTTGAAATTTTGTTCATTCAGTTTTTTTGTCATATAAATTCCTCCTCAATCTTTAGTTTTATAATACAGCATACAATGACAATATCCCTCAAATTCCGGGTCGGCTATCTGAGCTTTAAATTCATCACATATACATTTATACTCAGGTAATTTTTGAAGTCTGCAGGGACAATAACCATCCTTTTCCTTAAGCCCTTTTTTAATTCTTTCTACAATTTCTTTGTCTTCATTTAATAAAACTGCCATATGTATCCACCTCTTTGTGACTCGTATTATATGTAACTTTTTTTATTTATTATAACATATACCCAAATTAAATAAAAGCCCCATTTTTATTAAAAATCAGCTTACATAAAAAACGATTTTACCTCATATATTTTGATATGAGCTATATGTTTGGAGGCGAAATCGTTGAAAGATTACATATCCGACAGAGTTATAACACTTGCTGAATATATAACAGACAACAAAGCAACAGTACGGCAGACAGCAAAAAAATTTGGTATCAGTAAATCTACTGTTCACAAAGATGTAAGCGAAAGACTTCCCAAGATAAACAGAAATCTGTACAACGGTGTAAAGAATGTATTAGACGAAAACAAAGCCGAAAGGCACATAAGAGGCGGAATGGCAACAAAAAACAAATACGCACAAGAAAAATGTGAAATTTAAAAAAGTCAGGCAGGGAAAGTTCCCCTGTCTGACTTTTTTAAATTCTTCCAGCGACCATAGCAATGGCTGCGGTTAATATATCTCTTCCCGAAATGCCTTTGTAGGTCTTTTTTATTTCGTCCATAACATAATCATTTGCCCCGATTCTTCCAAAGGAAAAAAATCCGTATCCATACCTTGAATCCCTACCCTTTCCACCGCTCAAATCTTCAGTATATATATTAAGCAAGAGTCTTATTTCAGAAGGGGTGAGTCTTCTTCCATAACGCATCATTCCCTTTCCCTGCAAAATGGCGACAGCACCTGTTATTATGGGTGCAGCCATTGAAGTGCCGCTAAGGAGTGCATATCCTCCATTAAGATATGTTGAATAAATATCAATTCCTGCGGCACAAATCTCTGCAGAGGTACCGGAAGAACTGAAGTCGGCAATGTGTTTATTTATATCAATGGCACAGACTGCAACGGTATCGTTGAACTTAGCAGGATAACCAATGGTGTTTTCTCCGTATTCTCCCTCGTTTCCTGCGGCACATATAATGCTGATTCCGTTGAGATACAATCTATGAATAAGCTCTGTATATGCCCTACCGCCAAAGGATGATGAAAAAGACATATTTACAACATCGACCTTTTTCTCTATCATCCAGTTTACAGCCTTTTCAATAGCATGAAAATTGCTTTTCCCTTTTTTGTCAAAGCTTTTTGCTACATAAAGCTCAGCTTTGGGTGCAACTCCCACCACACCTATTCCATTTTTTTCGGCAGCAATTATCCCTGCCACGTGAGTCCCGTGACCATTATAATCCTGTATATCATCCAAAGACGCGTCGATGGTATTTATACCGTCTTTTATTCGATTTTTTAACTCTATATGATTATAGTCCACACCGGTATCTATAATCCCGACACGGATATCTTCACCCATTGTCTCACTCCACTCAAGCGGCGCTCCAACCATTCGCACCCCATAATCTATGACCTCTGCAGATGGGGTGTAGACTGTATTTAAAATTTTAAAATCATTTATAGAAATATTCAAAGCACATACACCTCTGTATATTATATGAGATTTCCCTCAAAAGGTGATTATCTTAAGCCCCGCGACATCTAGAGAAATGTGGTAAATTTATTTGACTTTAAGAGAAAAAAGTAGTAAAATTAAAATATATTTTTTAAGGAGATTTAATATGAAACCAAATGAAAATGGATTTACCATAGGAGAGCACGAAGAGAACAATCTTTTATATAAATTCAGACTCTCCAATCACAAATACAGCATATTAGAGACCAATCCTCAGGATGAAGAGAGCGAAGACAAGGTTTTGCTTACCACATCAAACAGTGCAAAAGCTTATGAGGAATGGAACAAGATAAAAAGACCGGAGAAATTTAAAAACAAATAATTCGGTATATAACAAAGGAAAGGCCATATACTATGATAAAAAAGGCTTATGCAAAAATAAATTTAACCATTGACGTATTGAACAAGCGTCCTGATGGATATCACAATGTAAAAATGATTATGCAGCAGATTGCTTTACACGACCTCATATCAGTGGACCTTGAGGGAGAGGATATTGTTATTTCAAGCAACTGCGAAAAAGTGCCATGTAACGAAAAAAACATTGCATACAAAGCGGCTAAAATCATGCTTGAAAAAGCAAATTATCAAAAAGGTGTAAAAATACATATAGAAAAAAATATTCCGGTATGTGCCGGACTTGCAGGTGGAAGCACAGACGGAGCCTCTGTTATATGTGCATTGAACGAGCTTTTAGAACTTAATCTTGACAAGAAAGAGCTTATGGAAATCGGCACGAACCTCGGGGCAGATGTTCCTTTTTGTATAATGGGCGGAACTGCTCTTGCAGAGGATATAGGAACAGAATTATCCCCTCTTCCACCATTTAAGCCATACTGCATACTTTTAGTAAAACCGCCTATAGATGTATCTACACCGTGGGTATATAAAAATCTCATTCTTGACGAGTGCACACATCCTGATGTTGATTTGTTTATAAATCATCTCAAAAACAAGGAGTTTAACAATGCACTGGAGAAGATGGGCAATGTATTGGAAACAGTTACAGCAAAGGAATATCCTATCATAAACAGTATAAAAGAAAAAATGCTTTCTCTTGGAGCACAATACTCCATGATGAGCGGAAGCGGACCAACAGTATTTGGAATATTTGAAAGTGAAGATAGGGCAAAACATGCAAAAGAAATTTTTGAAAAAGAATTTGATGAAGTAATTATTTCACAAATTGTATAAAAAATTGAAAACAAGTCAATACTTATGTTGAGGAGGGTTGTTTATGAAAAAAATCATTCCTGCCATAAGTATTGGCTTTTTGTTATGCTTTATAATTTGTGCATACATGGATACAACCGAAGCTGCCCTGTCACAAGGACTCATCCGACTTCACGTTGTGGCAAACAGTGACGAAACGTCTGACCAAGCCCTTAAAATAAAGGTAAGAGACAGGATACTGAAAGAATGTGAAAGTTTGTCTGACTGCGAAAATTTGGACATGGTAAAAGTTGATTTATGTCAGAATCTCGATTATATAAACGAAATTGCAAAAGACGAGATACAAAAAAACGGATATGACTATGATGTCATATCCACTTATGAATTATGTGAATTTCCACAGAAAAAATACGGCAACATCACGTTGCCTGCAGGGCCATATCAGGCATTGAACATCAAAATCGGAAAAGCCGAGGGCAAAAACTGGTGGTGTGTGTTATTCCCCCCGTTATGCTTTGTTGACGAGGCGTGTGTCTCTGTTAGTGATGAAAGCAACACCTTTTTGAAAAATCAGCTTGGAGAAGATGTGTATCAAATGGTAACATCTGATTCTATGGGTGTTGAATTCAAGCTGAAGTCCTACGAAATATGGAACAGCGGAAAAAACAAGTTAAAAAATTATATGGCAAACCTATCGAGATAATTTATTGCACAATTACAGGAGAAGTGATATAGTCTCTGCCCGATTTTCTTTTTGATATATCGCTACATCCTAAAGATGCAATATCTGTAGACAAAATGTCATATCTGAACATGCTCTTTTCACCCGGTACAAAATCTGCAACTTTTGTTACAAGGGGAAGAGGGCATTTCTTTTTTATTTCAGACAAAAGGTTACTACTGTCTGATTTAAAAGCCAGAACTCTTAAATAATCAAGTGTTGAATCTCCATCTATATCAAGGAGAATGCCTAAAGTTATTCTTCCTATTCTGCTTTTTGTATATCTTTTTGTGGTGCACGAAGAAAAAAACTCATCTAGAGTTGAAGACTCTTTTGCACAGGTGATAATTCTTCTGGCAAGTCCCTGTTCCATACCGGGAACATTTTTTAATTGATGTTCGTCTTTTGAGCGAAGCATACCAAGAACATAGCTCTCTATATTATCAAGAGAAAATGTGGTGTCACAGGCGCTTGGAACATGTTCTCTTATATCAAGTCCTTTATTTATCATATCTCTTACCTCTGTTGCAGATGCAAAAGAGCCTGCAGCGTGGGATTTGCTATGATAGTCACCCATTCTCTTCATTGGAACAGGCACTATGGACGAGCCAAGCTTTTTTATCTGTGAAATATAATTTATAGCAAGTATATCATTTGGCAAAAGTGTGATTTCTTCTCCAAGGGAAGCAGAAATTGCTTTTTCATAAGCTTTTGGATATCCGTCGCCTGATTTAAGGCTTTCTGACAAAATGGTTTTAAATTCTTCTGTTTCTTCTGTTATGACATCTGCTATTTTTATAAGTTTTTTCTCATCATCAGACTCACTTCCAAAAACAAGAGCATCCACAAAACCAAGGGAATGGAGAATTTTTACCCCGCCATAAGCAAAGTTTTCTGCTGACTGTAGAACATAATATGCAGGAAGCTCTATCACAAGGTCTGCACCGTTTTCTATAGCGGTTTTGGCTCTCTCCCATTTATCATAGATTGCAAGGTCGCCCCTTTGGACAACAGAGCCACTCATAACGCAGACAACAAAATCATAACCCGACTTCTTTATGGTTTCTATCTGATAAAGATGTCCGTTATGAAACGGATTATATTCACAAATAACGCCTGCTACGGATAAATTATCAATCACAGAGAACACTCCTAAAACATTAATAACATTATTATAGTATATAAGATTATTTTTTTCAAGTTTTTCAAAATTTTAAGTAAAAGGTATTGACAATTTAATCCACATAAGCTATAATAATTTCTGTTGTAAATAAGAATATATGCGCCATTAGCTCAGCTGGTAGAGCACCTGACTCTTAATCAGGGTGTCCTGGGTTCGAGTCCCCGATGGCGCACCAGAAAAAAGACTTGTCGTTGTTGACAAGTCTTTTTTCAACTAAATCCGTCTATCGACGGAATAAATCTGCTTTGCAGAAGAAATCACTTCGTGATGAAATCCGACTTTGTCGGAATATTAATGACGGATTTAATTTCATCAAAGCTTTATGGCTTTGATTTCATCCAAACTTGTTTGGATTTCATCGTGAACAAAGTGAACGATTTCATAATATTATTGAACACAATAGAACCGTCCCCTTG
>JAZUPR010000160.1:0-1929 GCA_045605285.1 Clostridia bacterium
CGCCTTAAAGAGGCTATAAACTCTGTAAAGGACAAATATGATTTTGTGATTATAGATTGTCCGCCGTCATTAGGGCTCATTACTCTTAACTCTTTTGTGGCGGCAGACAGTATAATTATTCCCATTCAGTGTGAATACTACGCCTTGGAGGGACTCAGTCAGCTTACAAATACAATAAGGAAAATAAAAGCTCAGCTTAACCCTTCGCTGGAGCTTGAGGGCGTTGTACTTACTATGTATGATACCCGCACGAACCTTTCTGTTCTTGTGGCAGATGAAGTTAAAAAATTCTATGAGTCAAAGCTTTACAAATCTGTAATCCCAAGAAATGTAAGGCTCAGCGAGGCCCCAAGCTACGGACAACCTATAAATGTGTACGACAAGACCTCCAAAGGCTGCGAGAGCTACATGTCTCTTGCAAGAGAGGTTATAAAAGCAAATAAATAAAAGAAAAGAGGCTATAATTTATGGCAAAAAAAGGATTGGGAAGAGGTCTCAATGCACTTTTGCAAAGTGACGAGCCAATATCTTCTGAAGCTAATGTACAGGGCAAAGAAACTGTATCAGAGCTTAAAATCATGGATATAGAACCAAACACGAGTCAGCCAAGAAAAGATTTTGATGATGAAAAGATTTCTGAACTTGCCGACTCCATAAGAGAACACGGTGTCATAACACCTATTCTTGTGCAGAAAAGCGAAAACGGATTTTACAAAATCATTGCGGGCGAAAGACGCTGGAGAGCATCAAAGCTTGCAGGTAAAAAGACCATTCCCGCAATTATAAAGGATTATGACAAAGAAGAATTTTACGAAGTTTCTCTCATAGAAAATCTTCAAAGGCAGGATTTAAACCCTGTTGAAGAGGCACTTGGCTACAAGAAACTTATGGATGATTTTGACTTTACACAGGAAGATGTTGCAAAAAAGCTTTCAAAAAGCCGCAGCTCTGTTGCAAATTCATTAAGACTTCTTAACCTTGAAAAAGAGGTTATGGATTTTCTTTCAACTGGGCAAATATCCACAGGCCACGCAAAAGTGATTCTTGGTCTTTCCGACAAAAAACGACAAATCTCTCTTGCAAAAGAGGTTGTAGAAAAAGAACTTTCTGTTCGTGAGCTTGAGTCTCTTTTAAAAGCACCGTCAAAAAAACAGAAAAAGGAAATCAATAAAGATTTGAATCTTCGTCTTGCTTTTGAAAATGCCGAAAAAAGATTTTCAGATATTTTTTCAACCAAGGTTCAGATAGTTGACAAGAAAGGAAAAGGAAAAATTACTATTGATTATTATTCAAAGGAAGATTTGGAAAGAATTACAAAATTATTGGATAAAATAAAAAAATAACCCCAAAAACCCGTCCGATTTAAGAGGAAAACAAGACATAGCTCGTATGATTTATCAAATCAACCAAAAAACCTCTTAAAACCTAAAATTTTGAATATTTCGGGCATGGGCACTTTTGTAAAGGAGAAAATATTAAAATGAAGAAAAATACAAAAAATCTTATAATCTATATTGCTATTTTATTTTCTTTTGCAGTTGTTCTGATTTTGTTTGCAGGTCTTACACAAAATAATTATGCAAAAGAACTTGCAGAGAGCCAGGGAATCAAACAAAATCTTGTTGAGATAACAGAACAATATCAGACTTTAACCGACAGTATGAAAGTTCTAAACGAAGAACTTTCTGCGAGTAATGCAAAAATTGACGAGCTTGAAGCTGAACTTGAAACTCTTACCGCTCGAGACGATGTATCTACAAAAATAATGGAGGGCTATCGTCTCTATGAAAAGGGAAGAAAAACAGAAGCAAAAGAAAAAATAGCGGAAATTGACAAAGAACTGTTGACACAAGAGCAGTTATATATTTATAATAAGATTACTAAATAAGGAGATGTATTATAAATGCTAGATATTAAATTAATCAGAAC
>JAZUPR010000161.1:0-1680 GCA_045605285.1 Clostridia bacterium
ACCTGCAGATTGGTTCTATCTGCATGGGTATCGGCGGCTCCATCATTGACCCCGCTTTCATTGAGTCTTATCTCGGCATGCGTGTAGAGTCTGTTGACGAGGTAGAAATCATCCGCAGAATGACCGAGGGCATCTACGACCAGAAAGAATATGAAAAAGCTCTTGCCTGGACAAAAGCCAACTGCCCCGAAGGTCTTGACAAAAACCCCGATTTTGTTAAAAGCTCAGATGAAAAGAAAGAAAAAGATTGGGAATTTGTTGTTAAAATGATGTGTATCATCAAAGACCTTATGAATGGCAATCCCAACCTTCCTGAAGGCAGAGAGGAAGAAATGGTTGGTCACAATGCAATTGCCGCAGGTTTCCAAGGTCAAAGACAGTGGACAGACTTCTATCCAAACTGCGTCTTCCCTGAGGCTATGCTTAACTCCTCATTCGACTGGGAGGGTGCTCGTGAACCTTATATCCTCGCAACAGAAAATGACACACTCAACGGAACCTGTATGCTCATAGGCAAACTTCTCACAAACACTTCTCAGATTTTTGCCGATGTTCGTACCTACTGGAGCCCTGAAGCAGTTAAAAAAGCTACAGGCTATGAGCTCAAAGGCATAGCTAAAGAGTCTGACGGCTTTATCCATCTTATAAACTCAGGTGCAGCTTGTATTGATGCATGTGGCGGAGCAAAAGATGAAAAAGGCAATTCGGTTATAAAACCCTTCTGGGAAATGACCGAAAAAGACCAGAAGGCTTGTCTTGAAGCAACCGAATGGTGTGCAGCCGACAACGGCTATTTCAGAGGTGGCGGATTCTCATCACGCTTTGTAACCAAAGCAGAAATGCCCGTTACAATGATAAGACTCAACCTTATTAAAGGTATTGGCCCTGTTATGCAGATTGCTGAAGGCTGGACAGTTGACCTTCCCGATGAAGTGACCGATGCTCTCTGGAAAAGAACTGACTACACATGGCCTTGCACATGGTTTGCTCCTCGTCTTACAGGAGAGGGTGCATTCAAAAGTGCTTATGATGTAATGAACAATTGGGGTGCAAACCACGGCTCAATCAGCTATGGCCACATTGGTGCCGATGTTATCACTCTTTGTTCAATGCTCAGAATTCCCGTTTGTATGCACAATGTCCCCGAAGAAAAAATCTTCCGTCCTGCATGTTGGAATGCATTTGGAATGGATAAAGAAGGTCAGGATTACAGAGCTTGTCAGACCTATGGTCCTATGTATAAATAAATCAGATAACAAAAGCTTTATGAAGGCACACCTTGCAAATGCAGGGTGTGCCTCTTTTCTTGACTAAAAAAGATATAGGTGCTATAATATAACAAAATATGTTTTGGAGAGATACTGGTGAAAATAATAGATATTATAAATAAAGAAACTCCGTCTTTATCTTTTGAGGTTTTTCCGCCAAAAACTGAGATGGGCTTTGAAAGCGTGAAACACGCCATAACTGAGATAGCAAAGCTCAAGCCTTCGTTTATGAGCGTAACCTATGGCGCAGGCGGCGGCACAAGTAAATACACGCTTGATATTGCAAAAAATATAAAAGAAATCTATGGTGTGCCAACTATTGCGCATCTTACCTGTGTGTCGTCAACCAAGGAAACGATAAAAGAAAAAATCGAGCAGATTAAAAAGGCAGGAATAAGTCGGAGGCCAAGCG
>JAZUPR010000162.1:0-3127 GCA_045605285.1 Clostridia bacterium
AGTGAATTTATCCCGTCGAAAACGGATTTAACTGAAAAAAGACATCCAAAGCATGTCTTTTTTCTGGTGGGGGGAGATGGATTCGAACCATCGAAAGCATAGCTAACAGATTTACAGTCTGCCCCCTTAGGCCACTCGGGAACCCCCCCTGGAGCTGGTGATGGGACTTGCACCCGCAACCTGCTGATTACAAATCAGCTGCTCTGCCAATTGAGCTACACCAGCGTGTATTAAATTGTAAGATAGTTGTGGTGGGAGCTATAGGGCTCGAACCTATGACCCTCTGCTTGTAAGGCAGATGCTCTCCCAGCTGAGCTAAGCTCCCGCAACGCTACTTGAATATAATAACATAGTTAAAATGGTTTGTCAACAACTTTTTTTAAAATTTTTTTATTTTGTGAAAAATGAAGTGCCTGTTTTTCCAACAGGCACTTTTTGTGTTTATCTTAGATTTATTATGTATCCCACATTGTCAATAATAGCCTTTGCCTCTATGGAATTTTGTGAGGTTTTTTCCTCTTTTGGCACATCAAACACGTAATGGATGTATGCCTTTTCTCCGGGTAAAATCTCCTCGTCCGTTGCAAATTCAAGACTTTTTCCGTCTTTTGTTTCTATGGCTGAAAAACACGGATATACAGCATCGCCTATTTGAATGCTCATAATCGAAACATTTTTTGCCAGAATGCTTTCTTGTCCCTTGTTTTCATAAGCCATGAGTACATCAAGATATGTATTTGCAGAAGATGTATTCTCATAGGAATTGTCAAGCTCCGATGCATCCTGTGCCCGAACTGTGTCGGTAAAATTATATGCGCAGTATTCTACAGAAAGGTTGTTTCCTGCTTCGTAGGGCACGTTGTTTAAAAGAGAAATATCTGCACTGTGAGATTCTGCATTGGACATTTCTTCAATGAGCTTTTGCTCTTTTGCCGATAATGACTGGTTTGTGATATGACTTTGTGTAAGAATGGTTATAAGTATTACAACAACTGTGTAAATACCTGCTATAACAGGCAGAGATACTTTTTTGTTGTTTATTACCCAGTCCTTTAAAATCTCATATTTTTTAAGTAATATTTCTTTTATATCGGGGGAGTCAACCTTGTTTTCTTCAGATGATTCCACTTCGGTTTCAGGGTTTTCCTCCAAAATCTCATTCTCTATTTCTAAAATTTCCTCTGCTGTATCCATGGGTGTCTCCTGTAAAATGGAAACATCCAATTTTGCTCCCTTTTTGCTTTCTTTAATCTGCTTGTTGCGATTTGAAATTTTTGCAGCATTCTTTTTTTGCTGAGAGTTCTTTTTTGATTTGTGGTTTTTCTTTTTAGCCAATTTTATCACCTCATCTTGCACATATTACAGAGAACATGTGTTCATCATCATGGAGTTCAATTGCATTTTCAGATATATATGTAATTCTGTTTGACAGGTATCCCAGATTTATTTTTTCAATAGGTCCTCTGTAAGAATTTATAATTTCATCACTTTTTCCAGAGCCGCTTGCATAAAAGTATGAAATCAGCCTTGCTTCGTCAAGCTCTACCTGAGCGCAAAGCCTCATGCACATACATTTTGAATTAAACAGGTGGCTGTCATATTTTTCTTTTGTTGTTATGGATGCAAAGTATATGTCTGTGTCCGATGAAAACATTTCTTTTATTTCGTCAAAGCTTTTAAGTGGGTTTGATGCATTAAGGCTCATTGAACAGGACAGAGTTTTAAAAAATCCTGCACACTCATTTGAAAAACCATCCACATAGCCCTCGTTGAATCTTACTACGCCCGGGAACACATCCCGTAAGTCACTGAGTCCCTCAAGACTGTTTTCATAAAGAGCATCTTTTGAAGACGGCATAAAGGCAACTGCCACGGGGAATGCACCGTTTCTGAGTGCAACAGATGCAATTTCGCACGAAAGTGAAACCTCAAATTCGTCTGACATATCCGTGAGCACAAAAACAAGTGTTGTGGGAGACAGAAAAAAACTACCCCCGTTTTGTGAAAATTCCGATTTTGATGTAAATACGAAATCTGCCTGAGAGTTGAAAGAATCCTCCTCGCAGGAAAGGGTTATTTTTTTAAAGCCGGGTATTTTGCTGCTATACAGGGCGTTTACAGCGTCAACACCTTTCTTTCCTATACCCACAATATTTGTGTTTACCTTTAGCATATAATCACCTCATAAGTGTATATTATCATAGCAGAGAAAAAAATTCAATATTTTGGTTTTGCATTAATTATGTTTGTGTGTTAATATTATAAGTATAATATAACAAGGAAGCAGAGACCATGGAAAAATATTATGCTTACATATTGGAATGCTCAGATGGAACATATTATTGCGGATATACAAATGATATTAAAGCAAGGGAAAAAACACATAACAACGGAGCCGGTGCCAAGTACACAAGGGGGAGACTTCCTGTGAAAATGGTTTATTATGAGTGCTTTGAAACCAAGAGTGAGGCATTAAAACGAGAATGTGCACTGAAAAAGCTTACAAGAAAACAAAAATCAGAGCTTATAAAAAAATAAGGATTCTTTTCTTTACATAAAGAAAAGAATCCTTGCTTTATTTTTCACTTTCCATAAAATAGGTAGCTTCCATATCTGCAGTAGACAGGGCAAAGGCAAGAGGATACATTTCAAATGCTTTGCCAACATTTCTGATGTCTTCTGTACCTGAAAATCCCATGTGGTATCTTATGGCAAATGCCTCTTCCCTTGAAAGACGCATATATCCGTTTATTATGTATACGGATTTTTCACCGTGTCCGTAGGGCATCGGATCGTCAAAATTGTAGGTGGGCACCTGTTTCCATACACCGTTTTCCTTTACATTCCTCACGCCTGCCTTGTAACAGCCTATTTTGCATACATCATGAAGAAGTGAAACGATTGCTATTGTTTCGTCAGAAACGTTAAGCTTGTATTCGTTTTTTACTCTCTCTCTTGCCATATAGTCAGACAGACAGTAGTACACATTTATGCTGTGCTGAGCCAGACCTCCGTCGAAACTGTTGTGATATGCACTTGATGCGGGGGATATGAAAAAGTCGCTCTGACACAGGTAGTCAAATAATGCATAAGTCGGAGGCCAAGCGGTCTTAGGAAGACAAGAGAA
>JAZUPR010000163.1:0-15459 GCA_045605285.1 Clostridia bacterium
CTTCTACACAGGACTTGGATGTCTTCTTTGCCCGTCAGTATTATATTTCCTTGTAAAGATATTCTTACCATAAAGTACATAAAAGCGATTGAATTTTTCAATCGCTTTTTTTCTTTTATAGAAATTTATGTTTTAGCTTTATTGTAAAAATAATATTAGTGAGGGATTGCATATCGAGTAAAACTTTGGCAATAACCTGACACAGAATGGGCACTTGACAATTTAAAATAAAAATAATATAATACATTTATACGGGCTGTGAATATGTGTAAGTAGTATATGGATTTTTTGTTAAAGAGAGAGGATTCCGTCGGCTGTGAGTTTCCTTATCAATGCCATATATGAATTTCAGCATTGGAGCCTTCTGTGAAAGACCTTTTGGTATTAAGCAGATGTGACTGTCGCATTAAGACAGACAGAGTGCAGAGATGATTCTCTGAAATAGGGTGGTACCGCGAGCAATCTCGTCCCTTGTAGGATGCAGATTGTCTTTTTTTATGTTTAAAAAAGACAAAATAATGTTTTGGAGGTAAATATGAAAACCAAAATTGAACAACTTAGAGCTCAGATTGCAAGTGAACTCAGTAGCGAGCTTAACCGCGAAGAGTTCAAAAAATTAAGAGAAAAATATCTGAGCAATAAAGCCGGAGAAATCCCCGGGCTTATGAAAGAAATGAGAAATGTTCCCAAAGAGGAAAGACCGGAATTTGGAAAAATTGTAAATGAATTTAAGGTATGGGCAGAGGCTCAGTTTGATGAAATTGATTCTAAGCTTAAAAAAGCAGAGCTTGAAGAGAAAAACAAAAAAGAATCTGTAGATATCACAATGCCTGCTGTTAAAAATGACACGGGTTCTCTTCATCCAACTACTTTGGTTAAACAGGAGATTATAAATATTTTTGCAGGTATGGGATTTGATGTTTTTGAAGGCCCTGAGGTTGAAACAGACTATTATAACTTCACTGCATTAAATGTTCCCGAAGACCATCCTGCAAGAGCAGAACAGGATACTTTCTACATAACAGATAAAATCCTTTTAAGAACACAGACATCACCGGGTCAGATAAGAACAATGGAAATGAAAAAACCACCTATCAAGGTTTTAAGCCCTGGAAGAGTGTTCCGTTCTGATGACGATGCTACTCATACACCAATGTTTCATCAGATGGAGGGTCTTGTAGTAGACAAAAACATATCCGTTTGCGATTTGTACGGAATGCTTGACCTTCTTGCAAAGGAAATTTTCTCTGGTGATACAAAGACAAGACTTCGTCCGTCATACTTCCCATTCACAGAGCCAAGCGTCGAGGTAGACGTTACCTGCTGCGAGTGCGGAGGATCCGGCTGCAGACTTTGTAAGGGAACAGGCTGGATAGAAGTTCTCGGCGGAGGAATTGTAAATCGTAAAGTACTTGAAAACTGTGGCATAGACCCTGAGGAATATTCAGGTCTTGCCTTTGGTATCGGTATCGACAGAATTACTATGCTCAAGTATGGCATAAATAATATTCATATCCTTTTTGATAATGATATCAGAACCTTAAAACAGTTCAAACAGCAGGGGAGGTAAATAGATATGTTAGTACCGCTTAGTTGGTTAAAAGACTATGTTGACATAGATGTAGACATAAAAGATTTGGAAGAAAAATTGTTCTCTTCAGGATTTGAAGTAGAAGAATTAAATTACCTTGGCAAAGATATAGACAGGGTAGTAACAGGAAAAATTACATCGATTTCAAAACACGAAGACTCAGACCACCTTCAGATATGTATTCTTGATTGCGGAAAAGAGTATGGTGAAAACATTCAGATTGTTACAGGTGCACAAAATGTTTTCGAGGGTGCTATAGTTCCTGTTGCTCTTGACAATTCTCTTTTGCCTGGTGGTGTAAAGATAAAAAAAGGCAAACTCCGCGGAGTTGATTCCTTTGGTATGCTTTGCTCAGGCGGAGAGCTCGGCATCACAGACGATTGGTACGAGGGTGCAGATGTAGACGGAATTCTCATCTTGAAAGATGATACCTCCATCGGCGAAGATATAAGGAAAATCGTAGGTCTTGATGACTATATTTTTGATATCAGCATTACCGCAAACAGACCCGACTGCCAGTCAATTCTTGGTATGGCAAGAGAGGTTGCTGCAATTTTAAACAAACCTGTAAAAGAGCCTGATGTTTCATATGGGGAAAATTCATCTGCAAATGATGATGATATAAAAATATCAGTTATCGATAAAGACCTTTGTCCAAGATATATAGGTCACTATGTTAAGGATGTAAAGATTGCTCCATCACCTCAGTGGATGAAAAAGCGTCTTGCTCTTGTAGGCATAAACTCTATTAATAATATGGTTGATATCACAAACTATATTCTCATGGAGCTTGGTCAGCCAATGCACGCTTTTGACCTTTGCGACCTTTCCGATAAGACTATTTGTGTCCGTCGTGCACAAAATGGCGAGAAAATAATCACTCTTGATGAAAAAGAGTTTGAGCTTAAAGATACAAACCTTGTAATCTGCGATTCCAAAAAGCCTGTAGCTCTTGCAGGTATTATGGGTGGTCTCAACAGTGAGATAAAAGAAACCACTTCAAATGTTGTTTTTGAGGCTGCAAAATTTGCCAGAGACAGCGTAAGAAGAACATCCAGAAGCCTTGGACAGAGCTCAGATTCTTCTGCAAAATTCTGTAAAGGTGTGGACGAATATACCACAGGCGTTGCAATGGACAGAGCACTTCACCTTGTAGAAGAGCTTGGCTGCGGAACTGTTTCTGCAACAAGATATGATATTTCTAAAAACGAAAAAATTGAGCCTACAGTTGTAGATACTACTTTTGCAAAAATAAACAGAGTTCTCGGCATAGAAGTTCCGTCAGAAGTGATTGCCGATATTCTTAAAAGACTTAGTTTCGATGTAACCGTAAATGGTGAAAATATCGTTGCAGTAGCTCCTCTTTACAGAGAAGATGTTGCAGGATATGAAGATTTGGCAGAAGAGGTAATCAGAATATATGGCTATGACCACATAAGCCCAAGAATGCTTGAATTTGCTACTGTTACAAACGGTGGATTGAACTTCTCCCAGCAGATGGAGCTTAAGATGAAAAATGCACTTATTATGCAGGGTGCTTTCGAGACTATAAACTATAGCTTCTACTCTCAAAAAGACCTTAATATGCTTCATTTTGACGAAAATGCACCTGAAAGAGCAGCTATAAGAATAGAAAATCCAATCAGTGAAAACTATTCTATAATGTGCACAACTCTTGCACCTGTAATGATTAATACAATGCTCAAAAACTATAGAAACGGAAACCCTGAAGGTAGATTTTTCGAGGTGGCAAATGTATTTTTGTCAGATGAAAAAGTTCTTACCAAACTTCCTTATGAGAGAAGAACTGTTGCAATCGGCGCTTATGGAGACAACGAAGACTTCTTCAAGGTAAAGGGAATTGTAGAGGGAGTTGCAAGTGAATTTAATCTTCAGTTCTCTTATGAAAGAGCACAAAAACCATTCCTTCACCCGGGAATAAGTGCAAATATAATCTGTCAGGAACAGGTTGTTGGATATATCGGTCAGATTTCTCACGAAATAAGCGAAGAGCTTACCTTTGGTAAACCTGTATTCGTTGCAGAGCTTAACTATTCACTTCTTTCAACTATGTTTAAAGAGACCATGAAATATTGTCCTATATCTGAATATGCAGATGTTGTAAGAGATTTTGCCTTTGTATGTGACGAAGAGGTTTCTTGCGGACAGATAGAAGACAGTATCAGAAAATCCTGCAAATATGTAACAAGTGTTAAGCTTTTCGATATTTTCCGCGGAGAGCAGATAGGAAAGGGTAAAAAGAGTATGGCATTCAATGTTGTCATCTCCCCAAAAGATACTGAATTTTCTGATAAAGATGTAGAAAAATTCACTTCAAAGATTTTAAAAGACCTTGAATTCAAGCTTGGAATTTCACTCAGATAAATAAAATGTTTTTAAAAATCACAGAGCTCATCTGCTCTGTGATTTTTTTAATAAAAATACATTTTTCACAGCTTTTCTTATCCTTGACAAAAAGCGCTGTTTTTGGTACTATAATATGTGTAATTTTGTGTCTTTATAGATGCTGTGAAAGGATATAAAACTATGGACAAATTAACAGAAAATAAATTTTATAAAGAACTCTCTGAAAAGGAATTATCAACCTCGAACTATTCTGAGGCTGAAAATGAACTTCGTAAGACGATTCAGCGTCAGAAGAAAACCATGTTCAGACTTGTGGAGAGAATAAACAAGCTTCGCATCACCTGTATTATTCTCGTTATTTTGCTTGTTATTGAGACTATCCTTCTTTGGGTAAACTCCGGAAACGATGATGCACCGGAGGTGCCGGTAAATCCCGAACAGTTGAATAGTGATATCATAGATGTTCCGGAACCCGAGATTGAAGACACCGTTATACTTGATGATGTGGACGAAAATCAGGTAAATTCAATTCTTTCCGAGATGACTCTTGAAGAAAAAATATGTCAGATGGTTTTTGCAGTTCCTGAGATTTTGACAGATGTTCCCGCAGTTACTATGGCAGGGGAGTCAACAAAAAGTTCCCTTGAAAAGCTCCCTGTAGGAGGAGTTATATATTCACAGATTAATCTTGAAGACAGACAGCAGGTTAAGACCATGCTTGAAAATATAAAAAGCTATTCCAAAATAGGCCTGTTCCTCGGTATTAATGAAGAGGGTGGAAATAACTCTATTCTTACCAAAAATGAAAATGTAAGCACTATGTCTGTTGCTTCAGCAGACGAGCTTGGCTCTTATGGGGATAAGGCAAAGGTTTCCGAAACCTATCTTGAGATAGGAAAAGAGCTTAAAAATCTTGGATTTAATGTAAACCTTGCACCTGTTGCAGAGATTGCCACATCAGGAAACACAAAGTTCCTTTCAAGGTCCTTTGGAAGCACATCTTCTTCTGTTGCCGATATGGTTGCTGCTGCAGTTGAGGGTGGACTCTCTATCAATTTAAGCTCAGCTCTTAAATATTTCCCAGGTGAAAGCTGTGCAAACGAAAGCGGAGTTTCAGAAAGAACTCTTGAGCAGCTTCGTGCATCAGAGTTCTCTCCTTTTAAAGCAGGAATAGACAAGGGTGCAGATTTTGTGATTTTGTCAAATACAACAAATAAATACATTGCCCCGGGCGGTGAGCCATGCTCAATGTCTTCTGATGTTGTAAATATATTGAGAAATGAACTTGGCTTTAAAGGCATAGTTATGACAGATGTTTTGTCCGATTCAAAGATAGCTGATGTATATAGCATCGAAGAGACCGCAGTAAAATGTGTAAAAGCGGGTGTTGATATGCTTCTTGCTCCAAAAGGCATTACAAAAAGCGTAACTGCAGTAAAAGAAGCTGTTGAGTCAGGAGAAATTTCAGAAAGCTCTATAGATGAAAGCGTAAAGAGAATTTTAAGAATAAAACTTAAAAGAGGAATTCAATAAGCCATCGGCAGAAAGGTTGAAATTATGGATAACAAAAAATTAGCTGAACTTCTTTTTCCACATATTACAAAAACCTGTGAATACTACGAAACAATTTATCCTGAGAGAAATCTTCCCGAAGGTGCAGTTGTAACCCGTATAGGTCCAAGCCCCACAGGGTTTGTTCACCTTGGAAACCTTTTTAATGCTATAATAGGCGAAAGACTTGCTCATCAGAGCGGCGGAGTAATATTTTTAAGAATAGAGGATACCGATAATAAAAGAGAAGTGCCAGGTGCGGTAGCCATAGTTATAGATGCTATGACTCAGTTTGGAGTACGCTTTGACGAGGGTGCTACTGTTGACGGAGACGACGGAAATTACGGACCGTACAGACAGAGACAGAGAAAAGATATCTACCAGTGCTTTGCAAAATTGCTTGTAGAAAAAGGTCTTGCATATCCTTGCTTTTGCGATGAGTCAGAGCTTGAGGCAATGAGAGAGACACAAAAGGAAAACAAACTCAACTTTGGTTACTACGGCGAGTTTGCAAAATGCAGAAATCTTTCTTACGAAGAAATAGAAGAAAAAATAAATCAGAATATCCCTTATGTACTCCGTTTTAAATCAGACGGAGACAGTAATAATTCTGTTAAGGTATATGATGCCATAAAAGGTGACCTTGAGATTCAGGAAAACTATATTGACCTTGTTATGCTCAAGTCAGACGGTATACCAACATATCATTTTGCCCACGTGGTAGACGACCATCTTATGCGTACAACCCATGTTATACGCGGAGAAGAGTGGCTTCCGTCTCTTCCTATGCACGTACAGATGTTTGATGCATTGGGCTGGGAGCATCCCCTTTACTGCCATACAGCACAGCTTATGAAGATGGACGGAGAGTCAAAGAGAAAACTTTCCAAAAGAAAGGACCCTGAGCTTGGCTTGGAGTATTATGATGCAGAGGGTTACCTAGTAGAGACTATATGGAACTATATGCTCACCATTTTAAATTCCAATTATGAAGAATGGCGTCTTGCTAATCCTGATGCAAAATACACAGAGTTTAAATTCTCCCTTGAAAAAATGGGAAATGCAGGAGTGCTCTTTGACCTTAATAAATTAAATAATATTAGCAAAGAGATTATCGCATCCAAAGATGCAGAATTTATATACAATGAATTTTTGGCTTGGGCAAGAAAATATGACGAGGATTTTGCAAAAATTCTTGTTAATCACAAAGACCTTGCCGTAGGAGCAATAAATGTCGGCAGAAATGGCGAAAAACCTCGCTATGATATTGTTACCTGGAAACAGGCAAGAGAATTTTTGTCATTCTATTTTGATGAAACCTTTAAACAGGAAGATAACTTCCCCGAACACGTGGACGAGGAAACCCGAAACACCATATTGAAAGAATATATAAACTCTTTTGATATGAAAGACGACCCTGAGGCGTGGTTCGGAAAAGTAAGAGAAATTACAGAAAAGCTTGGCTTTGCCACAAGACCTAAGGATTTCAAGAAAAATCCCGAGTTGTATAAAGGCTCTGTCGTAGATGTAAGCAATATCATAAGAGTTGCAATGACAGGCAGAACAAATTCTCCAGACCTTTGGGAGATAAATCAGCTTCTCGGAGAGGACAAAGTAAAAGAGAGAATCCTTGGAGCTATAAAATAAGAACAGGATAGATTTCTATGGCAAATGATAAAAAAATTACTCAGTGTGAAAGCTGTGCATATTTTGACTACGACGAGGATTTTGACTCTTATGTATGCAATGTAAATCTTGATGAGGATGATATGTCGTCATTTTATGGCGGGAGCAGTTCCTGTCCGTATTACAGCTTTTATGATGAATATAAGGTAGTTCGTAAGCAAAACTGATTAACCGTTGGAAAGAGCGTATAATGATAAACCGGGGTTAATTATCCCGGTTTGTTTTGTTTTTGGAAAGGAATTGATAAAATGATAAGTGTTGCAATAGACGGTCCTTCAGGTGCAGGAAAAAGCACTGTTTCAAAGGCACTTTCAAAAAAGATGGGATTCATATATATAGACACAGGTGCTATGTACAGAACCCTTGCCTATAAAGCTATCAGCAACAATATAGATATTTCAGATGTGGAATCTGTTAAAACTATGCTTTCTGATATCAGGCTGGATATAAGACATTTTGACGACGGTCAGCATATGTTTGCAGACGGAGTGGATGTCACAGGCTTTATCAGAACACCCGAGGTTTCTATGGGGGCATCAGCCATATCGGCAATTCCATCTGTAAGACAATGGCTCCTTGATACACAGAGAAGTTTTGCTTCTTCAAACAACTGTATAATGGACGGAAGAGATATCGGTACCGTTGTTCTTCCTGATGCAACTGTTAAAATCTTTCTTACTGCATCAGCAGAAAACAGAGCAAAAAGAAGATATAAAGAACTTGTTGAAAAAGGAGAGAATGTCTCTTTTGAAGAGGTACTCTCTGATATGCAGCTTCGTGATAAGAATGATTCGTCCAGAGAATGTGCGCCTCTTGCTCTCGCAGACGATGCAATATGCGTAGATACCAGCGAACTTACTTTTGAAGAAACGGTTGAAAAAATACAAAAATTAATTACAGATAAGGTTGGAAATTTATATGAATAAGTCTTTTTTGCCCACATTGATACGAAGTTTTGTAAGATTGATATTTCGCATTGATATAAAGGGAAGTGAAAAAATACCTCGGGACGGGGGATGTATGATATGTGCAAACCATATAAGTATGTGGGACCCTGTCATTTTGTGGGGCTTTCTCCCCAGAAATATCAGTTTTATGGCAAAGGAAGAGCTTGTTAAGGTTCCGCTTGTAGGCCTCCTTCTAAAAGCTGTAGGAACTGTTTTTGTAAAAAGGGGAAGCGGAGATATAGGAGCTATAAAAGCCTGCCTTAGTGCTTTGTCCTCCGGCAAAGCCATCGGTATATTCCCCACAGGTACAAGAGAAAAAATTAATCCTGGTTCAAAACCAAAATCAGGTGCGGCACTCATTGCTATGAAATCAGGTACACGCGTTGTTCCTGTGTCTATAAATGCGGATTATAAAATCTTTTCTAAGGTTCAAGTAGTTATAAGCGATCCCATGGATTTTTCTGAGTACAAAGGAAAAAAATCGTCCTCAGAGGAACTTGCAGCAGTTACTGACAAGATTTATGATAAAATCCTTGAATTTAGCTCTTGAGATTTTTTGTGAATCATTATATAATAAATCTATTATTATTCTTTTAAAAGGTGATTAATTTTGAGTATTATTGTTGCCAAAAGTGCAGGATTTTGTTTTGGGGTAAACAGAGCTATATCCACTCTTGAAAAAGAGGCTCAAAACGGAAATATTTCCACATTGGGTCCAATTATTCATAATAATGATGTGGTGTCTAAGCTTAAAGAAAATGGGGTAGACACCATAGTTGATATGGACGAATTGAAAAAGGACACCCGCCTTGCAATAAGGACTCACGGTATCAGCAAGGATATTGTGGACAGAATTTTAGAAAAAAATATTGACTATATAGACCTTACATGTCCTTTTGTAAAAAAAATTCACAATATAGTAAGCGAAAAGCATAAAGAGGGATATAAGGTTGTCATAATAGGTGATAAGAATCATCCAGAGGTAATAGGAATTAACGGTTGGTGTGAAAACAAGGCTTATATAACTGTTGATGAAAAAGAGCTTGAAGGTAAAATTCTGCCTGAAGATAAGGTTTGTGCAGTCAGCCAGACCACTATGGACAGAAAAACTTTTGAGAAAATAATAATTTTTTTAAAAAACACTTGCCAAACCCCACTGATATTTGATACAATATGTAGTGCGACAAATGAAAGACAAGAAGAGGCTGCCAGAATAGCTAAAGACGTAGAACTAATGATTGTTATCGGCGGCAGCAACAGTGCAAATACCGAAAAGCTCTTCGGGATTTGTAAAAAGTATTGTAAAAATACTTATAAAATTGAAAATTTTGAGGATTTTCCTCAGAATATATACATACCAAAGAAAATTGGTATTACGGCAGGTGCCTCAACACCGTCGTGGATAATTAAGGAGGTAGTTTCAAAAATGGAAGAACTTATGAATGGCGATACTTTTGCCAAAGAATTTGAGGAGTACGAAAAATCTTTAATCACTTTACATACAAGGGATATAGTAAAGGGAACTGTAATAGGAGTTACCGAAAAAGGCGTAAATGTTAATCTCGGTTACAAGTCCGACGGATTTATTCCTGCGGGCGAAGTTACAGAGGATGACTCAGCCAACATTGCTGACATAGTAAAAGTTGGCGATGAAATCGAAGCATTTGTTGTAAGAGTAAACGATGTTGAAGGCGAAGTTACTCTTTCAATGAAAAAAATTGCGTCTATGAAAGGCATGAAAGAAATTGAGGAAGCTCTTGAATCAAAAGAGATTCTCGAGGGTAAGGTTGTTCAGACTGTAAACGGCGGAGTAATTGTTGTAGCAAAGGGTGTAAGAATTTTTGTCCCTGTATCACAGGCTAGCGACAGATTTTTAGAAGATACATCAGTTCTTGTTGGAACAACAGTATCATTCAGAATTATTGATATCAAAAAAATGCGTGGCAGAACTAAAATTGTTGGTTCTGTAAAATCTGTTCTCAAAGAGCAGAAAGAGGCTCTCAGCGCAGAATTCTGGGCTGGTGTTGAAGTTGGCAAGAAATATCAGGGTGTTATCAAATCTATAACAAACTTTGGTGCTTTTGCTGATATCGGCGGTGTAGACGGACTTATCCACATTTCCGAGCTTTCCTGGTCAAAAATCAAACATCCTTCAGAGGTTGTTAAGGTTGGCGATGTTGTAGATGTATACATCATCGAATTTGATAAAGAAAAGAACAAAATCTCTCTTGGCTATAAGAAGACAGAGGATAATCCTTGGATTAAAGTTCAGAACGAAATTGAACTTGGTTCAGTAGTTGATTGTAAAATCGTAAGAATAGTTCCATTTGGAGCTTTCGCACAGATTTTCCCTGGCGTTGACGGACTTATTCATATTTCACAGGTCGCTGATAAGAGAATTGGCAAGGTAGAAGATGAACTTGTTATCGGTCAGCATGTTCAGGCAAAAGTTGTTGAGCTTGACCTTGACAAACAGAAAATAGGTCTTAGCATCAGAGCACTCCTCGTTAAAGAAGAAGCTCCTGCAGAGGAAGCAGTTGCAGAAGAAGCTCCTGTAGCAGAAGAAGCTCCTGCAGAAGTAGCTGAAGAAGCTGTAGCAACACAGGAGTAATAAATATCACAAGCTTAAGAGACGGACCCGAAGGAACGTCTCTTTTGTTTTCCGTTTATGATTATATGTGAAAGGGGTTTAACACCGTGTTTAAAAAAATAAGTTTTTCAGTCATAATTTTCACTCTTTTTTTCACTTTTATTACATCATACGCCAAAGATATTATTATTAATAACAGTTCAGTAAGTGATTCAGTAGAGGCACTTGCTACTATAAGCGATATAACAGATTCTCACATTACTCTTGAGGTTTATGGACAAATCGGGCTAAAAGACAATGTAAAACTGGTTGAAACAATAAAACTGAAAAGATTTTCATATTCTTATTGTGAAAACCATGCTAGGTCTTACAATACACCTAAGATTGGAGATAACATATACATAAGTATAAAAGAGTCGGGAAACGGATATGAAATATCGTCCTTTGCATATAAGACAGATACTGTTGACATAAGGACATTAAACATTCTTGTGCCGGTGGATATGGAAAACGAGGATTGTATAGCCGAACTTGTAGCAAGGGCATATCATATACGTTCAAATGGTGTTCAAAAAGAATTTATTGTGGATGAAAATAATGTTCTCTATGCAAAAAAGGACGGAGAGGAAATAAAAATATATCCGACAGATTCAAAATCATCTCTTCCTATAAAGCTTATAAATTCTGACGGAAAAATCGTTTCCACTGAAAAGAAACATGATGTTCTTGCGATTAACACAGATGCCCCCTTTGATTTTTTTGAGCCTATAGATAAAGACCTTATTCTGGCAAGAAGAATTGTTGCAGTAGGCATTATTCTCGCAGGTCTCATTATTGGAATGTTAATTATTTATTTTTCAACAACTAAAAGAAAAAGCTATAAAAAATAAGTAAAAAGCAATTTGCTTTTTACTTATTTTTTTACTTATCATATTTTTCAAGCATAAGTCCTATCTCTGTCCATCCGTCAGACTGGCCTGATTTTATTTTGTAGTCTGCCTCCTGACATAGATTTAAAATTTTGTCAATTCTGCAAAGGGGTGTGTTTTTTATAATATCCATGTCCTTTTTGACAAAATATTCTCTCTGACCTGTTTTTGATGCAATTTCCCGATAGGATATGTTGCCCAGTATTTTTATCTTTCTGTATGATGAGAATTTTGAAAATATTGCGGGTAGAATTTCCACAGGCTTTATGCCAAGAGACTTTATGTCATCTGTTTTTTTCCATGCTGATTTTATATCACCTTTTGCTATGTTTTCTGCCATTTCAAAAGCCTTGCTTTCTACAGAACGGGTCACAAGTGCATTTATATCGAATGTAGTTATTTTGTTGTTGTCTCTTTTGCACATTGAGAGCTTTTCTATTTCATTTTTTATATTTATCATTCCCTCGTTGCATGAAGAAATGAGATATTCAGCGGTTTCAGAGTCAATTTCTTTTCCATAGCTTTTAAATATTTTTTGAACCCAGTTTATAAGTGCTTGTCCTTTTTGCAGGGGAAAATCTGCCACATAACCGTGGCTTTCTATTGCTTTATATATTGCATTTCTTTTGTCTATGTCTTTTTCCAAAAATATAATCACTGCATATTCAGGACATGATTGCAGGAGGGATGAAAAATACTTTTTCTCTTCGTCTTCAGCTTTTTTGAGAATACCTGTATTTTTTAATAGCAAAACCTTTTTGTCTTTCATAAAAGGGTAGGAGTTTATAAAAGAGTCTGTTTCCATAATATCAGGTTTTTGCCTTGAAACACATAGATAATTAAAAGAGTCTGATGTGTCATCTATAAGAGTTGATATCATAGAATTGGTATAATATTCCATTAAAAATATTTCTTCACCTGTAAAAAGATAGACATTCTTAAATTTTTTTGAGTTAATATCATTGATTATCGTTTTCAATTTATATCTCCTTCAAATACTTTAACCGATTTTATTTTATTGTCATCCAAGGTGAAAGTAATGGTCTTGTTCACATCTGTGCGGATATATTTTATGTTTTCTTCATAAAGAATTTTAGTGATTTTATCGTCAAACTTAAAATACTTGTTTTCCTTTGGAGCTGTTATGATTGCATACTCGGGTGAAAATGCTTCTATGTAGCTTTTCGTAGACTTATTTGTGTTTCCGTATGACGGAATTTTAAGCACTGTGCAGTCATGGGTTTTCCCTGATAACATCTTTTGCCCGTTTGCTCCAATACAACTGCTGAGCACAAATTTCTTGTTGTTGCATAAAATTTCATACACTGCACAACTGTTCTTGTCTTTTAAATTTATATTTTCCTCGGTGTATAGACTTATTGATGCTGAATCTGATATCCTTATTGGATTGTCCTTTGTTATTTTGCTTATTGGGATATTGAATTTTTCAGCATAGTAAAAAATTCTGTTTTTGTTTTTCAATGCATTTTTGTTTGTTATATTACCGTCGGGCGGCAGCACAATTTCTTTAATGCGGTTTTGATGTATCAGTTTTGTTATTGCATTTGTGTGTTCATTGTCAAAGTAACTTATTAATAATTTGTCAATTTCTCCTATGCCTGTATGGTTAAAATAGGGGATAAATATATCCTCGGCAGAATCGCCCCATGAGGTTGAACCGCAGTCAATAAGAATATTCTTTCCCTTGGAATACATATATGTGCTCTCGCCCTTGCCTGCATTTATAAATACTATTTTATCAGGCTTGTTTATATTATACATCACAAAACTTCCGTTTACAATAACAATCAGCAAAAGAATGTAAATCATAAGAGATTTTTTGCTTTTAAGAAATACAAGTGTCAGAATTATGGGAACTATAAATAGGGATATGCTTATCAGAAAATGTGACGGAACCCATATATATGAAATGTCAAATGATGAAAAGGTAAGAGATATTCTGTTTATTATTTTTGCACTTGCCAGAGGAACCAGCTTAAACAACTCAAGAATACCCCTTGGCAGTATAAAGGATAATGCACAAAAACCAAGAACTGTTGATAAGAGAAATGTTGCTATGGGAATTATTATAATGTTGGCAACAAGAGATGCAATTGAAATCAGACCAAAGTTGTATGAGCATACGTGCATTGTTGCTATGAATACGCCTGAAGATATAACTAAAGATGTAATTATATAGTCGTTTTCATCAAATAGTCTCGATTTTGATTTGTAAATTCTTAGTGATAAGCACATGCCAAGAGTTGACAGAAAAGATAACTGATATGACATCGAAAAAACCTCGTAAGGAAACAGGTTTGCTATAATTACAGCAGAGGTTATAATGGAAATTATGATATCGTATTTTCTTCGGAATAAATGGCTTGTAAAAAGAACCAGCATCATAAATATTACTCTGGTAATAGATATTCCGTATCCTGTAAACATAAGGAACAAAATTCCTGTCATAACCGATGAAATATTGATAAGCAATACTTTCTTTCTGTTTTTCATTCTTAGCCTTGAAAGAAGGGTTGATAAAATCGCTATCAGTATTCCTACATGCAGACCCGATACAGAAATTATGTGATAGATGCCCGTTTTCTTGTATGAATCATACATTTTGTCTGATAAATCACTTCGTTCACCTGTTATTATAGCTTTTACAAGTGCTTTTTCGTCTCCGTTAAAGAACTTGTCAATGTTTGATATTGTCTCTTTTCGGATTTTATATATTGACGACGCAATACTTTTTTTATCATTTTCTTTTGTAACCAGAGATGGCTCTGCAATACCTATAACATTTTTAGATTTAAGGTATTCCCTGTAACTGAAGTTCCCGTAGTTCATTGCTGTGTCGGGAGCGTTAATTTTGTCTGAAAATTTTATGGTTGAACCATAGGTACACAGGTCATAATAGTCGGATGAAACCTTGACAAGAATTTTGTAACCCTTTATGTCATCAGAGCAATTTGCATTTATAATCTTGCAGTATAGCTTGATTAAGTCATCTTCGTATTGTGGAAATTCATCTATCATGCAGGTGTATTCATAAATCTTGTCTTCATTTTCTTTTATAATATTTATAGTCTTATCAAATTTATAATCAAATCTTAAGACTGATATCGTTGTAATAATAACTACCAGTGTTGTAATTATTATTCTTAACCATCTTTTCATTACTAACCACCATAGCATATATTATCATTTTTTGTCGAATAAGGCAATATATGTAAAATAATATTTTGATTAATCCAAAAAAGACTTGATTTTAATGTATTTATGGTATATAATATTATGTCGTATAGTTGAATGATTTTATTGCTCATTCAAACAGGAAGAGGTGTTTTCGTGGCAGTTTATGCATTGTCAGATTTGCATCTTGCCCTTAGCGTTGATAAACCTATGGATGTATTCGGCGGCAGATGGAATGACTATATGGAACGCATAAAGGCGAACTGGAACTCTATCGTGTCCGATACCGATACTGTCATAGTCGGCGGGGATGTTTCGTGGGCTATGTATCTTGCTGATTGTGATGAGGATTTTTCGTATATACATAATCTTAATGGTCGAAAAATCATCTCTAAAGGTAATCATGATTATTGGTGGGATAGCCTTGCAAAACTTAATAAATATATTTCCGACAATGGCTTCAGTTCTATTTCATTCTTGCACAACAACAGCTATATTATAGAAAACTATGCTATATGTGGCACAAGAGGATGGATAAATCCCGGCGAGAACTCTTTGGGCGATGACAGAAAAATCTATGACAGAGAGCTTTGCCGTCTGGAA
>JAZUPR010000164.1:0-5499 GCA_045605285.1 Clostridia bacterium
ATATTCCATTTAATATACCCCCTAATATATTGTTATGTATATATTTTATCATATAAATATAAATAATACAAGTATAATTCAAATCAAGCATTGACAAAGTATCTAATATGTGGTAATATGGTATTAAATACTAGATAATAAAGTTTTGTTGTCAAGGAGGACGAAAATGATAGACTTTAGTAAAAAATTTTCAACAATCAGGGAAGTTATTGAATATAGCACAGATTATTATAAAGACAAAATTGCATATCAGGTAAAATTAGGTGAAAATGAGTATAATAATATTACATTCCATCAACTGAAAAAAGATGTTGTAGCACTTTCCGAGAGCTTTATCCAGATGGGATATAAGGGAAAGAGAATAGGAGTTATAGGACTTAACTCTTATGAATGGATACTTACTTATTATGCCACAGTTTCTATAGGCAGTATAATTGTGCCTTTAGACCGTGCACTTATGGAAGAAGAGGTTGTTTCTCTTGTTTCAAGAAGTGAAATATCTGCCCTTGTATATTCCGAAGATTGTGAATCTAAGGTACAGAATTTGTCTGATATCAGACTTATTTCAATATCAGATGATGGCGAAAATTCATTCTATCATATTTTAAATAATGGTAAAAAGCTTGTTGATGACGGTGCTTGTGAGTATGACAAAATTGTTATAAATCCAGACGAGCTTTCTGTTCTTATTTTTACATCAGGCACAACATCTGCCTCAAAAGCTGTTATGCTTTCTCAAAGAAATATTGCATCAAACACCACCGACCTTACTTTTGCAGAAGATTTTTCGGCAGTTGATGTAAACCTTGCTCTTCTTCCTTTGCACCATACCTTTGGTATGGGAGCTACTCTCTTGTTTTTGAGATTGGGTGTTAAGACAGTATTTTGCGAGGGACTTAAGGTTGCAAAGGCTCTTAATGAATATAAGGTAAGTGTGCTTGTAGGAGTGCCGCTTATTGTTGAGTCTATGTACAGACAGATTATAAGAACTGCAAAAAAACAGGGAATGTATAAAAAACTTCAGTTTGGAATGAAGCTTAGCAGTTTCTTAATGAAGTTTAAAATTGATATAAGAAGAAAACTTTTTTCTTCAATTCACTCTCAGCTTGGCGGAAATTTAAATCTTATTATTGTAGGTGCTGCAGCACTTCATCCTGATTTGACAAGATTTTTCAATGGAATTGGCATCACCACCGTACAAGGGTATGGACTTTCTGAAACATCACCTGTTGTCAGTGCAGAAAAGGTTGGCTTTATGTCACCTGGTTCTGTTGGAATACCAATGAAAAATGTTGTTATTAAGATAGACAATCCAGATGAAAACGGTATTGGCGAAATTCTTGTAAAAGGACCAAATGTAATGCTTGGATATTATAATGAGCCTGTGCTTACTGATGAAGTGTTTAAGGATGGATATTTTTGCACAGGTGACCTTGGCAGAATTGATAAAAAGGGTCTATTGTATATCACAGGAAGAAAAAAAGATGTCATTGTTCTTCAGAATGGTAAAAATGTTTTCCCCGAAGAGCTTGAACAACTTGTAAATATGGCTCCTTATGTAATGGAATCTCTTGTTTTCCACGAGGATGAGGATTCACTCTCTGTAAATGTTGTATATGATAAGTCTCAGTTTAATGATGGGGATAATATATATGAACTCATAGAAAATGATATTGAAAAAATCAATTCAAGACTTGTATCATATAAGAGACTCAAAAAAATATATATCACCGATGAGCCTATGATAAAGACCACAACCGCAAAAATTAAGAGAAAAGAAAATGTTGAAAAGATAAAATCAAGATAAATAAAAAAATAGTGTTTCCAAAAGGAAACACGATTTTTTGTATCTTAGTAGTTTTCTTTTCTAACTTCAAAGAAGCTCTGTGGATGCTGACAAACAGGGCACATACCAGGAGCCTTTTTGCCGATTACAAGGTGTCCGCAGTTGCGGCATTCCCACATTGTTTCTTCAGCTTTTTCAAATACAGCGTTCATCTCAACATTTTTAAGAAGTGCTCTGTATCTTTCTTCGTGAGCTTTTTCAATAGCTGCAACCATTTTAAACTGTGCAGCAAGTGCTGTAAAGCCTTCTTCCTGAGCCTCTTTTGCAAATCTGTCGTACATGTCTGTCCACTCATAATTTTCGCCCTCTGCAGCGTGGAGAAGATTTTCAGCTGTGTTTCCAAGCTCTCCAAGAGCCTTGAACCAGAGTTTTGCATGTTCTTTTTCGTTGTTAGCTGTCTGCTCAAATATAGCAGCTATCTGCTCGTAACCTTCTTTTTTTGCAACTGATGCAAAATATGTATATTTGTTTCTTGCCTGACTTTCTCCTGCAAAAGCAGTGAGCAAATTCTGTTCAGTTTTTGATCCTTTTAATTCCATTTTTGTATCCTCCTTAAATATTAATAAAATCATATATAATTTTTCTCATTATAACCCAAAATAAATATTAAAGTCAATATATATTTTGTTAATAAAAGGCAAATTATATATTGTAATTTAATATGTATTTTAAGTTCTCTTGGAATACGTTTGTTTGACACGTTATAAAAAATAATATATAATATTTTTTATATATTTTTCTTAAGGAGAGAGGTTGCTTTGAAGATTTTCAAATCGGTATTTAACAGGCTTTTTATTGTCGGATTTTCTATTTTGGCTCAGCTTGTTTTGTTTTTCTTTATTCTCTTTCGTCTTAACGAATATTTTACCGTTTTCAGCATTTTGATGAATGTTTTAAGCTTTGTTGTTGCGGTGTTTATAATAAACAGGAATATGATTACCGAGGCAAAAATCTCATGGATTATAATTGCACTTATTCTACCTGTTTTCGGACCTGTTTTGTATTTGATTTTTTCTAACTATCAGCTGTCAAAAAGGGAAAAAAAGAGCCAGGACAAAATCTATCCAAAGTTTTTTCAGTTTATTAAAGATGATATAGCTTGCCACGAAAAAGTATGCGATATGGCACATAAATATAAAGGGCAGTTTCAGTATATACACAATGTCACAGGGCTTCCTGCTTATAAAAATACACGTGTAGAGTTTTATCCTATGGGCGAAAGCTTTTTTGACTCTCTTGTTGATGAACTCCAAAAAGCAGAGAAATATATTTTTATGGAATATTTTATAATTGATGATGGTATAATGTGGCAAAGGATTTTTGATATTTTAAGGTCAAAAGCTTCACAGGGAGTAGATGTCAGATTTATGTATGACGATCTGGGAACCGTAAAGACACTCCCGTGGAATTTTGACAAAACATTAGAAAAATATGGCATAAAATGTGTGAAATTCAATCCATTTAAACCTGTTGTTTCTGAAAGACATAATAACCGCGACCATAGGAAAATAACCGTTGTTGACGGAAAAATTGCCTTTGTCGGCGGTATAAATATTGCAGATGAATACATTAATAAAAAAGAAAGATTTGGTGTATGGAAAGACTCTGCTGTAATGCTCCACGGCGACGCGGTAAAAAGCTTTGTCCTGCTTTTTTTAAAAGGCTATTGTATGCAGTCTGGTAAAACAGAGGATTTTTCTCCGTTTCTTGATGTTAAATATACACAGTATGATGATAATGATATAATTATGCCCTATGGAGATGAGCCAAATCCTGAAGATATGAGCTATGTGGCGGAAAATGTATATCTGAATATTATCAATCAGGCAGAAAAATATCTGTGGATTACCACGCCGTATCTGATTATTGATGAAAAAATGGAAAATGCTTTGATAAGGGCTAGTCAGAGAGGTGTTGATGTCAGAATTGTCACTCCCCATATACCTGATAAAAAGATTGTTTTTGCCATAACCAGAGCGTCGTATCTTAAACTCATAACCGCAGGTATAAAGATTTTTGAATACACACCCGGATTTCTTCATTCAAAGCAGGTTCTGTGTGATGATGTCATATCTACAGTAGGCACTGTAAACCTTGATTACCGTAGCTTTATCCACCATTATGAATGTGGAGTCCTTATGTATAATGATTCGTGCAACAAGGATATTAAAAAGGATTTTGAAAATATGTTTGAAGTGTCTTTGGATATGAAAGATTTTAAACAAAACCGTTTTGTCCTGATGCTTTGCAGAATAATGATGGCTTTTACGCCAATGTTGTAGGGGGGAAAATATGTTCAATGATTTGACAAAAACCGACATAAAAAGATGGAAGAAGAAATTGAATACAGGTCGGTCACTTTAAGATATGAGCTTTTGCAGGAGGTCAAGCGTACAAGAGCTTTTGGCGACCTTAGTGAAAATTTTGAATATAAGATGGCAAAACAGGCAAAAAACAAGAATGAAAGTCGTATCCGATATTTGAAAAATATGATTAAAACTGCAAATGTCATTGATGATAGCTCCAAGGAAGATGAGGTGGGTATATTTGACACCGTTACTCTTTTTATGGAGGATGACAATGAGCAGGAGGTATATACTCTCGTTACCAATATAAGAGTAAATGCTCTAGCTGGCCTTATCTCTACCGATTCTCCTGTCGGCAGGGCAATACTCGGCAAAAAAATCGACGATAAGGTACAGATAAGGGTAAATGACAATTATAGCTACTTTGCAGTTATAAAGGACATAAAAAAAGGTGAGGATACAGATTCAATACCTTTGAAAGCATATTAAAGGAGAAATTTTTGTGAAACCAATAGGTCATATACATACTGTTTACAATACAAAATTCGGGGTGCCCAGACAGGCAGGGGTAATTAATTCTGATGCTTCAATGATTGTTTTTGAAAAAGAATTTTCTCACCCTGATGCGTTCAGAGGGCTTGAAGAATTTTCACATATCTGGGTGCTCTGGCAGTTTTCTGAATGTAAAGATAAGGATTTTTCACTCACCGTAAGGCCGCCTCGTCTTGGTGGTAACAAGAGAGTAGGGGTCTTTGCATCAAGGTCACCTTTTCGCCCAAACTCCATAGGACTTTCATGTGTAAAACTCGAGAAAATTGTAAAGGATGATGAGCACGGAGTTGTTTTGTATGTGTCAGGTGCAGATATGATGGATGGCACTCCCGTCTATGATATAAAACCATATCTTCCTTATACCGACAGCTATCCTGATGCTTTGGGTGGATATACTGATAATCTTTCTGATAGGACTTTAAAAGTTGATATTTCTGATGAACTCTTATCCTGTATTCCAGAAGATATGAAAGATGTTGTTCTTGAAGTACTTTCCCATGATCCCAGACCGTCGTATCAGAATGACGACAGAATTTATGGAATGGACCTTGGTAACCTTAATATAAAATTTTCCGTAAAAGATTTTGTGCTTTCAGTAGTTTCAATAAATAAAATAAATTTGTAAAAAACTCTTTATTTTTTGAAAATCTTGTGATATAATACTTTGTGTTGTAAAAATTTTACGGGGTGTAGCGCAGTTTGGTAGCGCGCTTGCTTCGGGACACGGTACTATTCAATTCATTAGTATTAAGCCGAACGCCCACAAACCTTTTAACACCGCCACTTTACGGCAAC
>JAZUPR010000165.1:0-13534 GCA_045605285.1 Clostridia bacterium
ATCTCTCTTCCTTCTTTTGTACGTATGCACCCAAGGTCTGCGGTAAGGTCCTCTGCACCAAGGAAAAGAGCCATTACACGATCGGTACACATAGCAATACCATATGAGTTTTCAACACCAAGTGCTGTTTCAATAAGGGGCATCAAACCTACTGTGCCCTCTTTCATGCCACATTTATTTTCAATCTCACCTATGTATTTATCAGCCAAAATAACATCATCAACGGTGCTTGATTTAGGCAAAAGTATAATATCAGGTCTTTCAGGAATTATTACTTCAAGATCCTTTTTCCAATAAGAAGTATCAACTGAGTTAATACGCACAACTGTCTCACACCCTGCAAAATCCATATATCGCATGGTGTTCCGAACAAGAATACGTGCAGCATCCTTTTCCTGAGGAGAAACAGCGTCCTCCAAATCAAAAATAACTGCATCTGCTCCAAGGCAATTTCCATTTATAAGCATATTAGGGTTATTCCCCGGTAAAAACAACAAGCTACGTCGCATCACATATCACCCTTTCCACGAAGAACAGCAGTTTCAACACGTGCTCGAATTACACATTCAAGTGCGCCTCTGTCTTTTACACGAACAATTGCATTATCTACACCATATTCGTTAATGACTTCATTGACTGCCTTTTTTATGTTTTCTCCAAATTGATTTTCAACAACGGACTCAATTTCAATTTTAACGCCACTGTCACAAGGCTCAATTTCAACATAAGCATCACTGGATTCCAGTGTTCCTGCAAATGCATATTTCTCTATACCCATTCTTCTTCCTCCAAAGTCATTATTTTGAAAAGATATATTCCAATTTATATACATTATATAACACAATGTTTTAAAAAGCAATTATTTTTCTTTACATTCTTTCTGTTTATGAGTTATAATATTAACATAAAATAATTTATTACTGGTGTAAATATGTATATTGAGGTTTTAACAGAGCTTAATGGAATAAAATTTAATTTATGGAAAGAATTTCTTGAAAAATTTTCACTTGAACCGGATAAGCTTATTGACAGTACTGTACTCATTTGGGAAAATGACACTCTTATTGCCACAGGCTCAAGATATGAATGCATATTTAAATGTCTGGCAGTAGATGAAAGCTATCAGGGAGAAGGTCTTACCGCTTCTCTTATTACAGCCTTGAGAAACGATGCTTTTTCAAACGGAATTCACCACCTTTTCCTCTATACAAAACCAAAAAATAAAGCTATTTTTGAGAATCTGTTTTTTTATCCTATTGCACAGACTGATGACGTGCTTTTAATGGAGGACAAAAAAGGCGGCATAGATGCTTTTCTAGAAGGGTTGCCTAAAAATCACACTGGTGGAAAAACAGGATGTCTTGTTATGAACTGCAATCCGTTTACATTAGGACATCTATATATTGCAGAGACCGCTGCAAAGGAATGTGACAGTCTTTATATTTTTGTAGTAACTGAAAACAAAAGCATGTTCAGTACCAATGACAGAATTGAAATGGTAAAACAAGGTACATCACATATAAAAGGTGTGACAGTTCTTCCTACTGGACCATACCTTATTTCTTCTGTAACATTTCCAACCTATTTTTTAAAGGATAAAGAAAGCACAGAACAAATAAAATGTCTTCTTGATATTGAAATCTTTGCAAAATATTATGCAAAGAAATTTAATATAAACACCCGCTTTGTCGGAACAGAACCACTTTCAAAAAGTACAAATCAATACAACAAAGCCTTGAAAAGATTTTTACCTCAGCATGGAATTGAGGTTAAAGAAATTAACAGACTTGAAAAATCAGGTGCACCGATAAGTGCAAGCAGAGTAAGACATCTGATTGAACAAGGAAGGATACAAGAAACAAAGGAATTGCTTCCTGATACCACATATCGCTTTTTACTCAATAATGATTTAATATAACATTGGAGGGATTATAATGCAGGAACGCCAGAAAAACCATATTTTAAGCAGCTACTTTGCTCCCAGAGGTCACAACCGTATGTATAGTCTCGGTATACAATTATCTCAACTTTACTTGTCTCCATTTGATAAGCTTATTGGAATTGTGGGAGACGCAGGCTCCGGAAAAAGTGCACTGCTCAGAGGAATGTTTCCCGGGCTTGAGCTTACAAATGATGATGACGGAGTATATGTAAGACCTCTCCCTATTTTAAATCAGAACAACGGATACTTTTCTCCGCATACGTATCATCTTGATATTCGTTTTGAAAACGGTTTTACACAGATGAGTGTACTGGCAGAAGCAATTACAGAAGCTTTGCAAAACGGAAAGCGTGTCATCGTAGAGCATTTTGACCTTATCTATCCCCTACTCGGTTTTAATGCAAACTTGATTATAGGTATCGGAGAGCAGGTTCTTATTTCTCGTCCAAATATTTTTGGACCTGAGCCACAGGAAATCCGTGACAGGGTATACTCTTCTCTTCCATACCGTCTAATGTCTCACACCGCAGAAGACCTGTGTGAGCTATGTATGCCTGAAAGCGAGATGTTACGTTGTACTCACGATGATGTTAAACACGGATTTGTTATTGCATTTCCAGAGACTAAACCGGATTTTGATATTCTTGAAATTGAAGAACAGGTTAACGAACTTATTCGTGCCGATCTTCCTGTTGACTATGTGGACAATAACCATATATCTATCGGCGGGCGAAAACATTTCTGCACAGGTCCGAGAATCCACGTGAGTCGTACTGGAATGATTGAAAACTTTCACCTTCTTAATCACTTTATATATGACCGTTTTAACCGTCGCTATTTGTTAGTTGGGTGTGTAGGAGATGCTGCAGAAAGCCTTCTTAACAAGTTAGACTCCCAGCAGAAAAAACAATCAGACCTTATTATTTAATACATCAGGGGGATAAAAATGACAGAAATTAGTCTTAGAGAAATTCTTGATGCACGCGAAAAACGTGTCGCCAGGCAAAAGGAATTACTTTATCTATATAACTCCTCTCTTATAAGCTTCACAATGAATATCGCAGGGCCGGTAAAGAACTCACCTTTAATAGAGCGTTCATTTTATGAAGGAATTCGCCTTTTAAAGGAGCAATTGCCAAAAGGCAGTATCATACACGAACAAACCCATATTGCCACAACCGGATGCGAATCGCTTTTTTGTGTAAATGCTGAAGCATCATATCTTAAGAAAATCTGTACATTTATTGAAGACAGCTCAAACCTCGGAAGACTTTTTGATATGGATGTAATTACTGCAAACGGAGAAAAACTTGAAAGAGAAATTCCCCGTGCCTGTCTTATCTGCGGAGCTTCCGGCAGAGTATGCAGTGCAGGTAGAGTTCATAGTGCACACGAACTTTGGTCAGTTACAAAAGAAATAATGTCTGACTACTTCTTTACAGTTGACATGGAGCGTTGTGCCACACTTGCTCAAAAGAGTCTTTTGGACGAAGTTTATACAACACCAAAACCCGGTCTTGTGGATACAAACAACAATGGAAGCCACGCCGATATGGATATAGATACTTTTAAAAAAAGTGCTAATGTGCTTAAATCCTATTTTGCCGAATGTTTTTCTATCGGTATAAAAACAGCTCATCTTCCCCATGAAGCAACCTTCCCTCTTTTGAAAAAGGTAGGCATTGAGGCTGAAAAAGATATGTATAATGCTACTAATGGTGTAAACACACATAAAGGTGCAATATACTCTATGGGCATCTTATGTGCAGGTACAGGCAGGCTCTGGACAGGCGAAACTCCATTTGCTTGTGCAGATGAGGTTTGCCTTGAATGTGCAAAAATTTCAGAAAACGCAGTAAAAAGAGATTTTGAACAAATAGATGTATCAACAGCAGGCGGAAGGCTTTATCTTGAATATGGCATTACCGGAATTCGCGGTGAAGTTGCATCGGGATTTGAGTCTGTTCTTAAAATTTCTCTTCCAATGTATAAATCTCTTATAAATAAAGGTTACACTCAAAACGATGCAGGAGCTATTGCACTTCTTTACCTGATTGCAAACATTAAGGATACAAATCTTTACCATCGCGGAGGAGTAACCGAGTCAGTAAAAGCAATGGAGCACACAAGAAGTCTTCTTGAAAAAACTCCTTATCCTAAAAAAGAGCAAATTGAAGCACTCGACAATGCATTTATAGAAAAAAATCTTTCACCAGGAGGTTGTGCAGACTTACTCGCTGTTACATATTTTTTATACTCACTTGACTCACAATAAAACTAAAAGACCATCAATCAAGCACTTTTGTTAAAGGCTTTTATTGATGGTCTTTATTATTTACTTTTCTTTGCCAATTCTGAAATTTCACTAAATTTTGAAGTTATGTACAAATATCCATTCTCACTATGTGGGATAAGACAGTTTGAACAGTCCTTTATTCCATCCTCTGTGTATTCAAAATCTCCACCACACTTATCACCTAATGCATAAAGCGGACAATAACAAAACAAGCAATTAAAATTTTGACTATCTGTTTTGTGGCAAGGGTAATAAATACATTCTGTGTTTTTAAAATAAGATACACCGTTTTTCATAAAAACCTCACTTTATATTTTTGAAAATTACTATTTATAAAATCCTTCAACTATTACCGAACAATTTTAAAAACTTTGGCAGATACAAGTTCAATTAATTTATCAGGACAAATTTCTACCTGATAGCCTATCTTTCCTGCACTAAACACAATTTTGTCAAAGAGTCTGCAGGATTCGTCAACAACAGTTGTATACTGTTTTTTCATACCTATCGGAGAACAGCCTCCTCTTATGTAGCCTGTGACCTTGTTTATATCTTTAACAGGTATCATTTCAACCGATTTTTCCCCAACAGATGAGGCACAAGCCTTTAAGTCGAGTTCGTGCAAAACAGGAATAACAAATACATAATGCTTTTTTGACGGTGCAACTGTAACAAGTGTTTTAAACACTTGTTTCGGGTCTTTGCCAATTTTTTGAGCGACAGAGCAACCATCGTAATCACCATTGCTTTCATAGGTATACATAGAATATTCAATTTTATTTGTTTCAAGAATACGCATTGCATTTGTTTTAAAATTTGCCATTTTATCACCTGTTAATTATAAATACATTTTTAAACAATAACATATCATTAATAATAATTATACAACAAAATAGTATTTTTATCAATACATTCACACAAAAAAACAAGCCGAAATTTTTCGGCTTGTTTAATAAAACATAATTTAAAATTACAATGTATCTGGGTATGATTCAATAGCTCCTCGTTTTTGCACACTCTCTCCACAATATTTATTGGAGAGAGAAAGAAGATTTTTAAGAGTTGTTTCATCTAGTTCGCTTAACCGGTCTGCACCTACACCCAGGGAATACAGACTATACAAAAACGAACCGCAGAAAGCATCTCCTGCACCTGTTGTATCTATTGCATCAACCTTTTGTGAAGGAGAAAACACAAAATAATCTTTTGTAATAGCATAAGCACCGTCTTTTCCACAGGTATAAAGAACGAGCTTTGTGTTACCGTTTAAAAGCATATCCTTGGCTTTTAAAATGTCATCTGTTCCACATACGAACTCTAATTCATCGTCTGACAACTTAAGAACATGCGCAAAAGGCATAAACTGAAAAACCACTTTTTTTAATTCGTCCATATCTTTCCACAACGCAAATCTTAAGTTAAGGTCAAAACTCACAAGGCCACCATTTTCCAGGGTGTAATCTATAGCCTTTATGTGAGTTTTCTTCATTGGAGTGTCACCAAGAGAAACAGAACAAAAATGAAGACCATAGCAGTTTTTGAACCACTCTTTTTTTATCTGCTCTTCGGAATAGAGCATATCTGCAGAGGGATTTCTGTAAAATGAAAATTCTCTGTTTCCATCAGAAAGGAGACTTACAAAAGCAAGTGCAGTATTTGCTTTATCTGTAAGGCAGATATAGTCTGTGCCTATATTCCAATTCTTAAAAGCATTTAAAATCATATGTCCGAAAGGGTCATCGCCAAGCTGAGTAAGCATTTGAGTGTTGCCACCGAGTTTTGAAAAAGCCCCAAGCACATTTGCAGGTGCTCCGCCGACTTTTGGATAAAATTCGTCTACATCATCAAAATTACATCCTGCTTTTGACGGAATAAAATCTATAAGACTTTCACCTATTGCAAATAAAGTGCTTTTCATACTATTCTCCTTATAAAATATTTTTCTTTCTTAAAGCATTAATACCAGAGTCAATACATAAAACCACAATAATTTCTGAGTTTCTCACATACAAACTCAATATTAAATTTCTGAATTAACTTGTAGTTAGTCTTCATCTTAAGTTGATATTTCAGGCAGACAGTTTATAGCAGAATTAAGTTCTGACAAATTATTTGACTTTTTAACAGCCTTTAATACTTTCTTTTCCAAAGGAAAATTCTCTATTGCATAAAGCCAGATTTCTTTAAGTTTATGCAAGGTATAAATGTCTGAATTTAAAATAGCAAAATAGCGTTTTTCAAGTTCTTTGGAAAATGCAATAAGCTCAGATGTACTAAGCGGTTTTCCACCGTTTATTTCCCTGAAAATAGCCGGATTTTTAATTGCTCCCCTACCTATCATAACAGAGGAAATCGAAAGATATGCAGATGTGATGTCTCTGATATCAGAAACGGAGTTTATATCTCCGTTATAACACAAGGAAAAATCATAAGATGCCGCTTTTGAAAAAGATTCCATATTAACAGGAAATCTGTAGTACTCTTCCCTTATTCTCGGATGCACTATAAGCTCAGACACAGGATACTTACTATAGATTTTAAGAAGAGCATCAAATTCATCATGAGAGTAAAATCCTGTTCGCGTCTTTATTGAAACCTTTGTTTTCGAATGTTTAAAAATGTGATTAAGGAATCCATCCAGTCTTTCCAAATCTTTAAGTGCTCCTGAACCTCTGGATTTTTTTACAACAGTTCCTGACGGACATCCAAGGTTAAGATTTACATCATCATATCCATAGGACATCATTTTTTCCGTAAAAGTAACAAATGCAGTTTCGCTGCTTGCAAGACACTGTACACGAAGTTTGCAGTTATTATTTTCAGGAAGAATGTCCCGAAGATTTTTTACGCTCAATTTTTCATTATCTGTAGGCGTGATAAAAGGAGCAAAATACTCATCACACCCACCAAACATTTCAGAATGAACATTTCTGAATGTATAAGTTGTAATCCCCTCAAGGGGAGCAAAATACAGTTTCATATCATTTAAAATTCTTTAATGAATCCAGAATTGAATTCACATCTTTTTTTAATATTTTTAGACACATAGGATTCAACAATCCCTAATTTCCAAAATCTACTTTGTCAATTTCGGGTTTGTTGTTTATCATAAATGTCTCCTTCTGAGCCATATTACAAGACCTGCAATTAGAAGAGAAAGAGGAATTACAATTACTGTGACAAATCCAAATACCAGTCCCCATAGAGCAGAAATTGTAATATACGGAGTGCTTATGTTTTTATCTCTGATGTATATATTTGCATCGTTATCACAAAGAGAAGCCACTGTGTTAAAATAAAAATCTCTGTTTGCAAAATTTGATTCCATCAAAGACTGCTGAAGAAAATTCAATCCGCCTGAAACAAATATTTTTGCTTTTTTATCAGCAGAAATCTCTCTGGTAACTATTGTTGCAAGGTTTGATTTTTCAACCACATCACCATCTGCTGCTGTTATTACTTCTGATGAGCTGTCTGACATATTCACCTTGGTGATGGCATCTTTTGTGCTTTGAAGAAGAACCTGCTCTGTTACATATTGATTTTTATTTTCTTTTATACCGCGGCATCCCGGGTAAAGAATCATCATACCACCTGAAATGATACCTGATGTAATCTCAGAGTCCACCATTTCAGGAATAAGATAAACCTGACTCTGATAATAGTTATTCCTATTTGTCTCAGCCACAAAGCCCGGCTTAAATTCTATACCCCATTCAGCAAGGTAAGCATCAAGCTTAGGTGTAGGTGCACCACCTGGCGGCATAAAGAGCTGCATAGAGTTACCTTCAAACAAAAATTTATCGATCTTATCTATTTCAGCAGCATCAAAGTCTTTTTCGGGTGTAGTAATAATGATTGAGTTAATATCCGAATCTATATCAGATGTCATAAGATTGAGGGGAACGACCTCATATCCCTCATCCTTCAGCAAAGCTTCAAAATACATAGAGGAAACAACCTCTCCGTGTCCTTCAAGAACTCCAAGCTTAACTGTTTTGTGGCTTGTAACATAAACAAGTGCACTTGTGAAAAGTCTCTCTGCTCTTATAGACTGAATTGCTTGCCCTGAAGAATCAGTAACTATGGCATCGTTAAGATTTACAATTCTGTATTTTTTATCTGTATCAAAGATAACTGAATATGTGCTCAAAAGTTCTCCTGCCTGGGTATACTTTCTTGCAAATTCAGGATTTTTTTCTGTATCAATTACCTTATAGTTAATTTTGGACGAAATCTTTGCATATTTCTCTATAATTTCTCTGAGCTGATTTACAACAGTTCCCTCAGCTTTTTCAGGGATAAGAGAATACACATTGACCTCTTGGTCAAGCTTATGGAGAGTTTCCATTGTGGTGTCGGAAAAAGACAAGACTTTATCTTTTGTCATATCGATTTTAAGATTTACCTTTGTGCCTACCACGGAAACGAGAATGTTTATTATGATTATTGAAACCACTATAAGAGATGTAACAATCCCTGCAGTAGTCATATAATTCTTTTTATTATTCATGGCAATCCCTCCTACTTAATCCAGCGTCTTTTTTCAATATTGAATACTGTAAGAGTAACAAATATTGCAATAACGCTGACATAATATAAAACATGAGGAATATTGATAATACCAACCGAAAAATCTGCATATCTTGCTGTTACGGAAACTGCATTTACAACTGCACCAAGAACAGGGTTGTTTACGGATGATGAAATCCAATCTGACAGATAGATTACAAATAGGCATCCAAAGGTTCCAATAGCTGACAAGAGAATATTTTCTGTAAGGGATGAAATAAATATGCCAATAGATATAAATACTGCTCCCATAAGTAGAAATCCAATATAGTTTCCAAGCATTACAGACCAAGCCACATCTGTGTATATGCTGATAATAAGCGGATAAATAAGGGTAATGGCAAGTGCAATTGCAAACACAGAATATGCAGCAAAAGTCTTTCCAAGGACAATTTCAGAAACCTTTATGGGACAGGTATAGAGGAGCTGGTCTGTTTTTCTGCTCTTTTCCTCAGAGAAAGACCTCATAGTAAGAACTGGGATAATAAGTACAAGTAAAAGACTTATATTTGAAAAAAGATAACTAGTATCTCCTATGCCGCTTATAAGATTGTATATAAAGAAAAACAATGCTGTAACAAGAGCAAATACAGATAGGAAAACATATCCGAGAGGTGAACAAAAATATGCCCTGAATTCTTTTTTGAAAATAGCTTTCATTATTCATCTACCTCCTGTGTATCGTTATCTGTATCAACAGTCTCTTCAGTTGATATTTCTTCAATATCCTGTGTATCATCTGACTCTTGTGAGAAATCTTCGTCCATAACCATATCACCTTCTGTTATCCGGAGGAAGATATCTTCAAGGCTCATATCAACTGCCTTTACCATAAGAATAGGCATATTACCCTTTGCAAGAGTGTCAAACAGTGCAGGTCTTACATCAACATCTTTTTTAGATTCAACAATATAGTCGTATGAATTTTCTTCTTTCTGACCTAAGGATTCAACATATTTTATATCAGAAACGCTCTCGAAAGCAGCTTCAATTTCTGACTTTTCTCCACTTACTCTGATTATAAATTTATTATTGTTTGTCAGTCTCTTTGAAAGATTTTCAGGGGTATCTTCGGCAACAAGTTTGCCTTTATTTATAATAATCACTCTTTCGCAGATAGCACTTATTTCAGGGAGAATATGTGAACTAAGAATAATGGTCCTGTCTTTTCCAAGCTCTTTTATTACATTTCTAATCTCCAAAATCTGTTTTGGGTCAAGACCTACTGTAGGCTCGTCCAAAATAAGTATTTCAGGATTTCCGATAAGGGCCTGAGCTATACCCACTCTTTGTTTATATCCCTTTGACAAATTCTTAATAAGTCTGTGTCTGACATCAGATATTTGTACAAGGTCTAAAACTGTTGATATATGCTCCTGTCTGTCATCAGTAACCTTTTTTATGTCATAGACAAAGTTAAGATATTCATCCACTGTCATATCAAGATATAAAGGTGGCTGCTCCGGAAGGTAACCTATCATCTTTTTACATTCCATAGAATTTTTCACATTATCATAGCCATTTATGGTAACAGTACCCTCAGAAGCTGAGATATAGCCTGTTATAATGCTCATAGTTGTGGATTTACCTGCTCCATTTGGCCCGAGAAAACCAAGTATTTCCCCTTTATTTACTGTAAAACTTACATTACCAAGGGCTTTTTCTTTTCCGTATGATTTCACAAGATTTTTTACTTCTATCATACTAAAATCCGTCCTTTCAATAGTACAGGAGAGCTGCATCAAATGACACAGCTCCTCCTTGTTAAGTTAATATTATCACATATAAAACATGAATTTGTTAACAAACTATTAATTGTCCTTTTTTATCTCTTCTATGCCAAGTTCAAGAAGTTGTTTTGCATCTACATAGTCAGGTGCACCGCTCATTAATTCTGATGCATTCTGAACCTTTGGAAATGCCATAACGTCTCTTATGGAATCGCATCCATCCATAAGCATAACAAGTCTGTCAAGTCCATAAGCCATTCCACCGTGAGGAGGAGCACCATACTTAAATGCCTCAAGCAAGAAACCAAATCTTGCCCATGCATCTTCGTGGCTGAGGCCAATTGTATCGAACATCTTTTCCTGAAGTTCCATATTATAGATTCTCATACTTCCGCCGCCAAGCTCAACACCGTTTAAAACGATATCATAAGCTTTTGCACGTACTCTGCCAGGGTCGGAGTCAAGATACTGAAGGTCTTCATCCTTTGGAGCAGTAAATGGATGGTGTACTGCAACATATCTGTTTTCTTCTTCATCAAAATCAAGAAGTGGGAAATCAACTACCCAGAGGAAATTGAATTTTGTCTCATCTATGAGACCGTTTTGTTTTGCAATCTCGATTCGGAGTGCGCCGAGTGAGTCAAACACAACTTTATTTTTATCTGCAACGATAAAGATAACATCATTTACTGACGCATCTGTTGCAGCTATGATTGAATTCATTTCATCTTCTGTCATAAACTTAGATATTGGTGACTGTATTCCGTCAGCATTAACCTTAATCCACGCAAGACCTTTTGCTTTATATGTCTTTGTAAATTCCTGCAGAGCATCAATATTTTTTCTTGAGATTTTATCAGCAAGATTTTTTGCATTGATTGCTCTTACAGAACCGCCATTTTCTATGGCATCTGTAAACACTTTGAATTCACAACTCTTTACGCACTCTGAAATATCCTTTATTTCAAGTCCAAAACGTGTATCAGGCTTATCTGAACCAAATCTGTCCATAGCTTCCTGATATGGCATTCTGATAAAAGGTGTAGGAACATCGATACCCTTGATTTCTTTAAACACTCTTGCTATAAGATTTTCATTAAGAGTGAGAACATCGTCCATATCTACGAAAGAAAGCTCTTCGTCTATCTGTGTAAACTCAGGCTGTCTGTCTGCTCTTAAGTCTTCATCACGAAAGCATTTTGCAATCTGGAAATATCTGTCCATTCCCGAAATCATAAGGAGCTGTTTGTAAATCTGTGGAGACTGCGGAAGAGCGTAATATTTTCCATTATGAACTCTTGAAGGAACAAGGTAGTCTCTTGCACCCTCGGGAGTACTCTTCATAAGGATTGGAGTTTCTATTTCATAGAACTCATTCTCTATAAAAAACTGTCTTACGACATTGCATATTTTACTTCTTGTGATAAGGTGTCTTTGCATATCGGGACGTCTCAAGTCAAGATATCTGTAGGTAAGACGAAGTTCTTCCTTAACATCGCTGTTTTCAACAATGTAAAATGGAGGAGTCTGAGCTTTTGAAAGAATACGAAGTTCTTCTGCTATAATCTCTATCTCACCTGTTGCCATATTTTTATTTACAACTGCTTCGTCTCTTGCAGCTACTGTACCAACAACCACAATAACGTATTCATCCCTTACCTTTGCAGCTTTTTCATACATAGCAGCATCGTCAGTGTTGAACACGCACTGAATAATGCCTGATACGTCTCTAAGATTTATAAAAATAAGTCCCCCAAGGTTTCTTACAGAATTTGTAAATCCCATAAGAACTACCTTTTCACCGATATTTGCCTTTGAAAGGGTTGCACACTTATGTGTTCTTTTTAAACCATCTATTGTTTCAAACATTTTATTTTTCCTCCTGTTTTATATAATTGGAAATATCATTTGCATCAAGATTTACAACAGTTTCGTTGCCTGTTGCCATATTTTTAAGCTTTACAGAGCCATTTTTTATCTCGTCGTCGCCAACAACTATTGTGTATGCAGCGTTTATCTTGTTTGCATATTTAAGTTGAGCTTTAACACTTCTTCCTGCGTGGTCTATCTCTGAGCTTATACCAAGTGAGCGAAGCTTTGCAGATAGACTGTATGCAAAGAACTTACTGTCCTGCCCGATATTGCCAATATAAAGCTTTACGTTGTCATTGTTCTTTATCTCTATTCCCTGCTCTTCCATAGTGAGCAAGAGTCTTTCCATACCAAGTGCAAATCCACAAGCCGGAGTAGGATTTCCGCCAAGCTCTTCTACAAGACCGTCATAGCGTCCGCCACCGCAAATGGTGTTGTTTGAATTTTTATTCTTTGCAGTTATTTCAAATACTGTCTTGGTATAATAATCAAGACCTCTTACTATATACGGGTCAATCTCATAAGAAACACCTGCTGATTCAAGATATTTTTTAACCTCATCAAAATGAGCGGAGCACTCATCGCAGATATTGTCTATCAAAAGAGGTGCGCCCTTTGCAATTTCCTTACAATCAGGACTCTTACAATCGAGAATTCTCATTGGGTTTCTGTCAAATCTGTTTTTGCAGGTGTCGCAAAGCTCATTATAATGATCTTTTAAATATGATTTTAATTTTTCATTATATTCTTTTCTGCATTTGGGACAACCAATGCTGTTTATATTAAGAGTAAGACCTGTAAGACCGAGTCTTTCATAAAGCATCAGAGCAATCTGCATCATTTCAGCATCAGCACTTGGATTTTGTGTTCCAAAATACTCAACGCCAAACTGATGAAACTCTCTGAGTCTTCCTGCCTGAGGTTTTTCATATCTGTAGCAGCTTGTAAGGTAGTATGTCTTTATGGGAAGAGGATTGTTAAAAAGACCATGCTCAATAAAGAGTCTTACTGCTCCTGCGGTGCCTTCGGGACGAAGAGTAATGCTTCTGTCACCCTTATCATCAAAGGTATACATTTCTTTTTCAACAACAAAGTCGGAGGCCAAGCGGTCTTAGGAAGACA
>JAZUPR010000166.1:0-14043 GCA_045605285.1 Clostridia bacterium
CCGATAGCTGCAAGGTCTCCATCACCCTGATAGGTGAAAACTATATTGTTTGAATCGGAACGCTTTACGCCGGTTGCAACCGCAGGTGCACGACCATGTGCCGCCTGAACCATATCACAATTAAAATAATTATATGAGAAAACGCTGCATCCAACTGATGCAACACCGATTGTGCGACCTGTTACACCGAGTTCATCAAGACACTCTGCCACGAGTCTGTGGATAATACCGTGAGTACATCCGGGGCAGTAGTGCAATGGTGCATCTGTTAATGCCTTTGGTTTTTCAAATACTGTTGCCATTATTTTGCACCTCCTATTTCATTTGCTTCTTTAATCTTATTGAGTACATCATCTGTTGTAGGAATCATACCGCCTACCCTGTTACACAAAAGAACAGGTTTTTTGCATCTTGTAGCAAGTTCAACATCCTCTATCATCTGTCCCATGTTAAGCTCAACAGTTACAAATGCTTTTACCTTATCTGCAGCTGCATTGAGCACCTTTTTAGGGAATGGCCAGAGTGTGATAGGTCTTATCATACCTACTTTTATGCCCTGTTTTCTTGCCTCGTCAATAGCATTCTGAGACACTCTGGCAGCAACACCGAATGCAACTATACAGATTTCGGCATCGTCCATCATATACTCATCATACATTACTTCGTTTTCTTCAATGAAAGCATATTTTTTATATCTTTCTATATTATAAACTTCAAGTTCTTCAGGTTTTATGAAAAGTGAGTTTACGATATTAGGTTCTCTCTTACCTTCTGTACCTGTGAGTGCCCAAGGTTTATCATATTTTTTAACTTCACCCATATCGAGTGAAACAGGTTCCATCATCTGTCCCATAGTACCGTCTGCAAGAATCATTGTGGTCATTCTGTACTTATCGCCAAGGTCAAATCCCTTGAAAGTAAGGCTAACCATTTCCTGAACAGAGCTTGGAGCAAGAACTATCATGTGGAAGTCTCCATGTCCTGCGCTTCTTGTAGCGTGGAAATAGTCTGACTGTGATGGCTGAATACCACCGAGACCAGGGCCTCCCCTTTGTACATTGATTACAAGAGCAGGAAGGTCGCAACCTGCAAGGTATGAAAGTCCCTCACTCTTAAGTGCTATTCCGGGGCTGGAAGAAGATGTCATAACTCTCTTTCCAGTAGCGGCAACTCCGATAACCATATTTATAGCTGCGATTTCTGACTCAGCCTGAAGGAACACGCCTCCGTCAATCTTTGGCATTCTCTTTGCCATATATGCAGCAACCTCTGTCTGAGGTGTTATAGGGTATCCGAAATAATGGTGACAACCTGCCATTATAGCAGCTTCTGCCATTGCTTCATTACCCTTCATTAATACTTTTTCTGACATTTTGTTTGCCTCCTTTTATTTCTCAACTGTAATTACACAATCAGGGCAGATTGTAGCACAAAATGCACACCCGATACATTTATCTTTTTCTTCTACACCTGCAGGGTGATAACCCTTTGCATTGAGCTCTGCCTTAAGCTTAACAATTTTTTTAGGGCAAGCTCCTACACAAAGGCCACAGCCTTTACACATATTTTCATTAAAAATTACATTTGCCATAGTTTACCTCCTATTTCTGCCAGCTTTGTCTTACATAAAGTTCAAGCGGCATTATATTTTCTTTTTTATCACAAACGAAATCATATAATCTTTTGTCAACTGTGGTCATCACAATCGGAAGTCCCGAGAGTGACGCCACCTCGTCGGCATAAGAAAACGAATCAACAATATGTTTTTCCTCTGTATCGGTACCAAGGTTTGAGTTATTTATAATACCTGTGAATTTAATGCCACAGGCTGACTCAATCTCTCCCATTACCTCTATACAAGAAAAAGCATCTGATGTTAACGGTCTGTATTTATTAATAACAAAAAGCATTTCATAATCATTTTCTTTTAATATTTCAGGAGCATATCTTCCAAGTGCCAATGCACCTCTGTCGTCTCCGCCGACATCCACTACAGCACAGGAACTTTTATCATCTGTTATAGCATACGCATCTGCAGGAAGTGCAGGTGTGTCTACATTGGAATTTGCAAAGTCAGACGAAATAAGTCTTATACCTTTAGCTTTCATAATGTCTTTGGAGTCCTTACTTCTGAAATACGGATTTACTATATCCAAATCGGCGACAGAAACTTTTTTTCCGTCATCGGCAAGTCTTATAGCATAGTTTACAGCAATATTGGTCTTGCCGCTACCATAATGTCCTGCAATAATGGTTACCCTTTTAGAGTTCATATTTTAACAATCCATCCATGTTCATCTGCTACTTTACCCCACTGAATTCCTGTGAGCAAATCGTAAAGCTCCTGGGTAACTGTGCCGATTTTTCCATCATTAATAATGTACTCTTTGTCATTATAGAAAAGCTGACCTATAGGGGAAACAACTGCTGCTGTTCCGCATCCCCAAGCTTCTTCAAGCTTGTTATTTTCCATGGCATCAATAAGTTCATCAATGCTGATAAGTCTTTCTGAAACTTTATATCCTTTACTCTTAAGAACCTCTATGCAGGATTTTCTTGTGATTCCCGGAAGAATAGAGCCTGTAAGTTCAGGGGTTACGATTTCCCCATCAATCTTGAACATTACATTCATAGCTCCAACCTCTTCGATATACTTTCTGTGTACTCCATCGAGCCACAGAACCTGTGTATAGCCTTTCTTTTCTGCGTTTTCGCCGGCTCTGTTTGCAGCAGCATAGTTACCACCGCATTTTGCATAGCCTGTACCGCCGACAACTGCTCTTACGTCATCTTTTTCAATCATTATTTTTACAGGATTAATCCCCTCAGCGTAATAGCTTCCGCTTGGAGAAAGAATAATCATAAAGCAGGCTTTTTTGATTGAGTGAACACCAAGTGTCTCATCATTTCCAAAAAGGAAAGGTCTGATGTATAATGACTCTCCAAAATTCTTTGGAACCCAAGCTTCATCAAGCTTAACAAGAGTTTTGATAGCTTCTACAAAGAAGTCTTCATCAATAAGAGGAAGTCTGAGTCTTTCTGCAGAAGAGTTCATTCTTTTCGCATTTTCATAAGGACGGAAAAGCTGAACAGAACCATCCTCACATCTATATGCCTTAAGACCCTCGAATATTTCTGCACCATAGTGGAAAACTGTTGCTGCAGGAGTGAGTGAAATATTGCCAAAAGGAACTATTCTTGCATCCTTCCAGCCCTCTCCTCTTTCATAATCCATAATAAACATATGGTCTGTAAAGTTCTGTCCAAATCCAACTGCTTTTTCAGGAATTGGTTTTGGGTTAGTTGTTTTTTCAATTGTAATATTCATAATATATACCTCCTAATAAGGTCCGGCAAAAACCGTTGGCCTTTAATATACTTAATTTATATTTAAAAGTCTACAAGCGTTTTTATAAAAAATCTTTTCTGTTTCTTCGCTTGTTAGATTCATTTTTTCAAAATAAGAAAGTTCATCTTCAAGATTCCACATCGGGTAATCTGTTCCAAAAACCATTCTATCTGCTCCGTATATACGGATAAGCTCTTTTGCTCTATTGGCGCCAATCATTGGAATGGAGCTTGAAGTATCAAGATAGCAATTACAGTTTTTCAGATATTCCAGAGCCAAGTCAAACACCGACCAGCCGCCAAAATGGGCTGCAACTACAGTAAGTTTTGGGAATTTATTTAAAACATTTACTAGTCTTCTCGGGTGAGAGTAGTCATATCTGTAGTCACCGCAATGTATGAGAATGGGCATATTATACTGGCTGAGATAATCATATACGGGAAACATTTTCTCATCATCCATATTAAACTTTTGTGTATCAGGATGAATTTTTACTCCATAGAGATTTTTTTCTCTTATTCTGTCAAGCTCATCAATCTTATTCTCATAGTTTGCATGCATAGTGCCGAAACCGTAAAATTCCTCATGCTTTTTGCACTCGGACTCTATGTAATTATTTATGGTTTCAACGTGGAGCCCATCAACCGCAACGGAATGTACCACATAGCCCTTGACATTATGCTTTTTGCCTATATTTAAAAGATTTTCGCCAGTGCCCTGCCCGTTCATATGAAGGTTATAAAACTCTCCAACGCTTTTTACTGCTTTTTCTGATATTTTTTTCGGATATATATGTGTGTGAAAATCTATTATGTTCATTATTTTATATTGTCACCTTTCATAAAAAAACGACCTTGCTCTACAAAAGCAAAGTCCCTGATTGAATAAAATTATATGTGCTCAGCTGCGGGTTTTACCTTTATAGAAAACTTTCAAAGAATTAATAATTATTGCAAGACACATTAGCGCAACCAGAAAAACATTGTTGGCAAATATGACAAAAGAAATAATGACAGATATAAAAAAAAGTACTGCATACGCAGTACTACATACAGCATTTTTCTTTGAATCTGCACATGAAGAAGAAACTGCAACTGTTGCTGCAGCTGATGAAGAGTTATTTGAAAAATCAAATGAAAACATCTCTTTCACTCCTTCATAAATCCTATAAATATATTACCACCAATGGCGTATTGTGTCAACATTTACACCGATTTTTCTGCAAAATAGACATAAAAATTTTTGGCAATTTATTTTTTTTGACAAAATCAACAATGAGAGTCTATGAAAGGAGTGTATTCTTAAGTTCTTCAACAGTCGAAACAATGATTTGCGCATTATGTGATTCAAGAAATTCTTTTGTCTTAAATCCCCAGTCAACACTTATACATGGTATTGATGCATTGTGTGCGGTTTCTATATCAACCTCTGAATCGCCGACATATACTGTTGAGTCGTGTGTAGCACCAAGCTTATTCATAACTTCAAGCACAGCGGCAGGGTCTGGTTTTGTCTTTATGCCCTCTTTTTCGCCCATTGATATATCAAAAAGATTTGGGAAATATCTATCGCACAGGTATCCAACCGCAAAGTCAGCCTTATTTGACACAACTGCGGTTTTTACACCAAGGTCTTTAAGCTCTTTTAACAAATCGCATATTCCATCATATGGTGCGGTTTCATTAGTGCAGTTATCTCTATAGTGAGTGATGAAATCATTAATCACCTTTTGAATCATATCCGTATCTATGCCCGAAGGAACTGCACGTTCTATAAGTTTTCTTACACCGTTGCCTACAAATGAACGTACTTCTTCTTTAGAACGCAACGGGAAAGAGTTTTTATTAAGTGCAAAATTGACACTTGAATGTAAATCATCAAGCGAGTTAAGAATTGTTCCGTCTAAATCGAAGATAACTGTAGAATATTTCATATCGCAACCTCTTTTTACACATATAGTAAAATCGACAAGACTCTTTCAAGTCTTGTCGATTTTGGTGCGGCTGAAGGGACTTGAACCCCCACGTCGAAGACACCGGAACCTAAATCCGGCGCGTCTGCCAATTCCGCCACAGCCGCATATATTAATTTTTTCTATAAAGCTAATTTTGTCTGCCAGCCATCAACTTCATCCCATCGTCTTCGTGCCGATTGATGGCACTTGACTCTGAGGAAGTTTTGACATAAGTTCCACCTGACCATTCGTGCTAAAAGCACTCACGGGGTGTCACTTAATTCCGCCACAGCCGCATATATTTAACACTTAGTTATGATACCATATAAAAAGCATCTATGTCAATATATTTGTGTAACAAAAAAGCTCTTGAGACTTTTTCTTTTTCTCTCAAGAGCTTTTTGATATTTTATCAGTCTGCCATACAAGCTACCATTACGGCTTTTTGAGCGTGGAGTCTGTTTTCTGCTTCATCGAAGATAACTGACTGCGGTCCGTCTATAACCTCATGTGCTACCTCATAGCCCCTGTATGCAGGGAGGCAGTGGAGGAAAATGGCATCGTCCTTAGCAAGTTGCATCCTTTCGGATGACACCTGATAGCCGCCAAAAATCTTTATTCTTTCCTGCTTTTCAGCTTCCTGACCCATACTTACCCATGTATCTGTAACAACTACATCTGCATTTTTTACTGCTTCGTCGGGGTCATTTGTAATAAGAACAGAGCTGCCTGCTTTTTTTGCATCAGACAAAGAACGTTCTGTAACAAGAGCATCGCACTCATAACCGACAGGTGTTGCAACAGCAATATCCATACCGATTTTTGAGCAACCATAAAGAAGTGAGTTGGAAATATTATTTCCATCGCCCACATAGGCAAGTTTAAGTCCTTGGAGTTTACCCTTATGTTCATAGATAGTCTGGAAATCTGCGAGAATCTGACAAGGGTGAAGAAGGTCTGTGAGACCATTGATAATACTGATAGAGCCATATTTTGCAAGGTCTTCTACATCCTGTTGAGCATAAGTTCTAATCATAATACCGTCTAAAAAGCGGGAAAGCACATTGGCTGTGTCATAAATACTCTCGCCTCTGCCGAGCTGAATATCATTACTTGACAAAAAGAGAGCCTGACCGCCGAGCTGATACATACCGACTTCAAAGGAAACTCGGGTTCTGGTGGATGATTTTGAAAAAATCATACCGAGGGATTTTCCCTTAAGGTGATGATGTGTAATACCTGCTTTATTTTCTGATTTAAGTTTAATTGCAAGTTTTAAGATATCTTCTATCTCTTCTCTCTTGCAATCGTACAAGCTAAGCAAATGTTTCATATTTATATCTCCTTAAACTAGTTTGTTTCGTCATAGATTATGAAGACAATTATACAACTAAAAAAAGAAAAAATCAATAATTATTTTTCCGCATATATTTAAATAATTTTAAAAATCCGGCATAAAATAATATAGTAATCTATTACAAGATTTGAAAATCATATACAGGTGCGACGAGGCAAATGTGTATATGATTTTCAAGGGTCGCTGCTTTCTACTTTGGGCAGCGGCCTTTTTACATAAAAAGAGAATGTACGGAATACTCCGTACATTCTCCGGGGGAATTGAAATTTATGAAAAACTTAGTTGGCAGAAGGAGCTTCTTCGCCAAGAACAAGTTTTATGTTGATAAACTTATCTTGTCTGTAGACTTTAAGCGTAATGGTATCTCCTACCTTATGTTTATTTTTTATTTCATTCAAATCGTCTACGGTTTTAACCTTTGTATTATTACACTCCGTAATGATATCGCCAATCTTTATACCTGCCATATATGCAGGGGAATCGGCTGTCATACTTACTACATAGATACCGACCTTAAGATTATATGCTTTTGCATCTTGCTCGGTAACGGCTCTGCCGGCAACTCCTATAACAGGTCTGCCCTTTACATAGCCATTGGAAATAAGGTCTTCAATAATAGGTTTTGCATCATCTATAGGTATGGAAAACCCAAGACCCTCGTACTGAGAAGACGAGATTTTTGCAGTATTTATACCGATTACCTCTCCGTAGGTATTGACAAGTGCTCCGCCGGAATTTCCAGGATTAATGGATGCATCTGTCTGAATAAGATTAAGAGTTTTATTATCAATAGTTACGGAACGATTGAGACCGCTGATAATGCCCTGTGTGGTAGTACCTGCAAACTCCTGACCAAGCGGATTTCCTATTGCAATAGCTGTTTCGCCGACGCGAAGGTCTGAGCTTACTCCGAGTTTTGCATAGGTAAGTCCCTCTGCCTCGATTTTAAGAACCGCCAAATCGGTTTTAGCATCGGTGCCGACAAGCTTTGCATTATGATTATCGCCTGTATTTAAAATAACTACAATTTCGGTAGCACCCTCTATAACATGGTTATTTGTAACGATATATCCGTCTTCGCTGATTATAACACCTGAACCGCTGCCCTGTTCTATCTCCTGCTGTTCAGAACTGTAAGGGTAGCCATAAAGACCTGAATATGGGTTTTTATAAGTAGTTTTATTTATAACTCCAACTACTGCAGGACCTACCATATCAACAATTTCAGGGGTTGTATAAACTCTTCTTTCTGAAGAAGTTAAAAGATTTTTTATGCCGTTTGTGTCTTCTTTTTCTTGTGTCTGGTCAGATATATTTGATGAAAGATTATTCTTTAAATTATCTGATATATCCGATGAATTATTTGCAACAAGGGAATATCCCGATGCAGTTATAACAACTGCAAGGAAAACTGACAATGCAACAGTAAATACTTTCTTTTTATTTGAAAAGCTGAATTTTTTCTTCTTTGGGGGTTTTTGCTCCTCATAGGCAGAATAAAAACCTTGTGAACTGTTTTGATTTGACGAGTTATTCTGAAAATCATCATTATACCATTTGAATTCACTCATAACTGAAACCTCCTGTGTCGTTTATATTTATATGATAACATACAACTATGAATAAGTTGTTAATAAAATGTAAAATTGATAAAAACTATTTTGAGTTTCTTATAGAAAATGTAAATGAGGTATACTCTCCCACCACGCTGTCTGCCCAGATTTTTTCATCGTGATTTGCAATAATGCTTTTTACGATATAAAGTCCGAGCCCAAAGCCTGAGCGGTCAAGAGAACGGGAAGAATCTGTCTTATAAAATCTATCCCATATATAAGTGAGTTTATCTTTTTCTATTCCCTCACCTGTGTTTTTAATTTCCACATAGGTTCTCTGCTGGTGAGCCCATATACGGAAAGATATCTTTCCGCTTTCGGGAACAAATTTTACTGCATTATTTATTAAATTTATAAGAACCTGTGTAATGGCATTTATATCTGCAGTTACATGGCATTTTTCTTCGGGGATATCAAGCTCTATTTCTATGTTTTTTTCTTCTATCTGAAGTTCAAACTTAAAAAGTGTCTGGCAGACAAGGTCGCAGATGTCGAAATCTGTCATAGTAAGCTCCATTTGTCCATTTTCTGCCTTAGTGAGTGCGAGAAGGTCTGTGACAAGCTGTGAAAGTCTCTTACTCTCGGAAAGAACTATGCCAAGATACTTTTCCCGCTCGCTTTCATCTATAGTTCCGTCGAGAAGTCCCTGAGCAAAGCCTGATATGGTAGTCATAGGTGTACGAAGCTCATGGGACACATCGGAAACAAATCTTGAACGCATAGACTCAAGGTTACTAAGATTTGTTGCCATATAATTTATATTAGAGGCAAGTTCACCTATTTCATCATCTTCACTATACTCAACTCTGTTTTCAAAATTACCTTTGGCAAATTCTTTTACAACCTTACTCATATGATTGATAGGGTCTGTAATCCTTTTTGAAATGATAAAAAACAGAAGCATTGTAAAGAGCATAGCCACAACGAGAATAATCAAAAGCTCTTTGAACATATCATTATATGTACCTTTAATATCAGGTACAGGCTGGCTGAGAAAAACTCCGCCGAAAATAACACCTCTTTTTTTTAGCGGTGCACCCACGGTAAGCATTGACTCATTATCATATATTTTATCGAGTATGCCTACTCCGTTTATCTCCTTGCCATTTATGACAGGAGAGTATATTTCTTTCGCAAGGTTTTTTCCAAGAAACCTTCTTTTATTAAGTCCTGATACGGTGACGATTTTTCCGTTTGTATCAAAAATTATGATTGATGCATCAAGATTGTATGATATATTATCAATTACATTGCGATAAATAATATCCATATTTGTAGAAGGATTGTCAACAGTCATCTGAGATATTTCATTTATTCTTGTGACATTATTCATCAATATATCAGCTTTTTGTGCTATTGCACTGGTCTCTGCATGTTTTGTAAAGACAAGGCTCATAATGGCAAAAATCATTATGATAACTGAAAAGCTGCAGATAATTATGCTTTTAAAAATACCTTTTTTCAAGCTATTTCACCTCAAATTTATAACCGACTCTGCACACGGTTTTTAATTCCCACAAGTCGGAATAAGGTTCTATCTTTTCCCGAAGTCTTTTTATATGAACATCCACAGTACGGCTGTCTCCGAAAAACTCATAGCCCCACACTTCATCGAGAAGCTGGTCACGGGTGAAAACTTTATTGGGATGGGAGCAAAGAAAGAATAAAAGTTCGAGCTCCTTTGGTGGAATCTTTATGGCAGTTCCGTCAAGTTTTAATTCAAAAGTATCCATATTTATATTAAGCTTTGGAAAAGACACCTCATTGGAAGTTTCTGTCTTTGGCTCAAAACGCCTGAGGACTGCCTTTAATCTTGCAGTAAGTTCATTTGGCTCAAAGGGTTTTACAACATAGTCATCTGCACCAAGCTCAAGCCCAAGAACTTTATCCAAGGTCTCACCTCTGGCAGTGTGCATTATGACAGGGATATTACTGGTACGCCTTATTTCCTTAAGAACATCTATGCCATCTATTCCTGGAAGCATTATATCTAAAACAACTGCGCTGAGTTTATTTTCTCTGAAAACCTTAAGTGCGGTGTGGCCGTCGTTTGCAACAATCACATCGTAACCATCTTTTTTAAGATACAGTCTTACAAGCTCACATATATTTTTATCATCATCAACAACAAGAATTCTTCCGTTATCTGTCATTGACTGCACCTCCGTCCATTTGCCCACGCTCATACTCTCTCTCTATTTCAATGGTCTTTATTACAACCATAGCAGTAATAGGTCCGAGAATAAGTCCGAATATACCTGCAACAGAAAATCCGACATACATAGCTGTGATGGTTATGATGGGAGCAAGTCCAATTTGTGAGCTGACAACCTTTGGTTCACAAAGCTGACGAACCAAAAGTGCACACACATAGAGAATAACAAGACCTATGGCAAGAGGGAATTTTCCTGTGATAAGAGACACAATTGCCCAAGGTATAAGAACTGTGCCTGTGCCAAGTATGGGTACTCCATCTACAAGGGCAACTATTAATGCAATGATTGCAGGGGATTCAACAGAAAGGATGAGCATTCCAATGAAAATTACACAGAACATTATGCACATCATAATGAGCTGTGCTCTGAAATATGCTCCGCACACCTCGAAAAGCTTATCCTTTACCATAACAATTTTTTTGTATCTGTCCTCAGACAACATCTTTTTAATATAGGCTTTTATATTTTCTCTGTCACAACTTAAAAAGAATGTTGAAAAAATGAGTGTTACTGTAAATATAAGAATCTGAGGAAGCATAGCAGCAATCTGTGTTGCAACATTTAAAGTAGCTGTAGTGGCAGGAGATATAAGCTCAGTTATATTATCCAAAAATCCTTCTTTAATATTTTCAGTAAAGTTTTGCATCGGCTCAGGGAGTTTTATTATAAAATCATTGAGCACAGTAAGTTTTTCGGGAAACTCATATATCTGATTTATAATTCCCGGAAGTCTCTGCGCAAAGGTCTGCAGGAAATATACCGCCTGATAAACAAGATTGAAGAGTATTAATCCCACAAGAAAAATTACAAATAAAATTGTAATTACACTTGCAGATTTTCTGGGAATGTGTACTTTTTTCTCCAGAAAGTCAACCCACGGTTCAATAATAATGGAAATTATAAACCCAATAATTGCAGGGAGAAAAAATTTTACAAGATTTGGCAAAATCCACACAGCAAATATCACACCCACAAAAATGTAGGCTATGACAATAAGAGTTTTTACCGGGTCCTTGGGTAGTATTTTCATTTTTTTCCCTCCTGAATTTTTTAATCAAAAAGTCTGTCTATTAAAGTATGCCCCTCGTTTACAACAATATCGCTCTTTGCGGCATTTTTCTCAGTATAGCAATCTATACCGCTGTTTATCTCGTTTGTGCTGTCATATATTATAAATGGCACTGCGTCTCTGGTGTGAGTTCTTAATTTTAAAGGTGTAGGATGGTCTGGGAGAATAAGCATTTTATATTCTATGCAGTCTTTTTCCAGAGTTTCTTTTATAAATTTCACAACCTTTTCATCGATAAGCTCTATGGACCTCACTTTATTTTCAACTTCGTGTCTGTGTCCGCACTCATCGGGAGCTTCCATATGTATATACACATAATCACTTCCGGATTTAAGGGCATCTAGCGCGGCTTGTGCTTTTCCGTCAAAATTGGTATGGACATTGCCTGTAGCACCCTCTACATCAATAGACTCCATTCCTGCACATATAGCGATACCTTTTATAAGGTCTACAGCAGAAATGACACTTCCTTTTTTACCAAATTTATTATAAAAGCTATCTAAAAGAGGTTTCTTACCCTCTCCCCATATCCAGATAGAGTTTGCCTTTTTAAGACCTCTTTCTGCTCTTTTTATATTTACAGGGTGATTGTTCAAAATGTCATAGCTTTTTTTCATCATATCATAAATAAGATCAGATCCCTCTCCTTTTGGCATATAATCACCAATTCTTCTCTCTAAAATATCATGAGGGGGTGTGAGATTAAAATCAAAAGGACCCTTGTCCCACACAAGTGCGTGGCGATAGCTTACACCGGGATAGAACTTGAAAATATCGTTGCCGAATTCTTCCTCAATGGCTTCTATAAGAATACGGGCTTCTTCGGTGGATATTTCATCAGCACTATGATCTGTGATGATTTTATCTTCGTAATTTTCTTCTTCCTCAGTAACATTTACAACATTACATCTGAAAACTATATCTGTATCTTTCATATCAACGCCTATGCTGACAGCCTCAAGCGGACTTCTGCCCGAATAATACTTCTGAGGGTCATATCCCATGGCAGCAAGATTTGCAACATCACTGCCGGGCGAAAGATTTTCAGGAACATTTTTGACAAGGCCCACCTCTCCGTGAGCACACATATAGTCAATAACAGGCTTTTTTGCAACCTCAAGAGGAGTTTTGCCCCCTAATTCTTCAACAGGATAATCAGACATTCCGTCTCCTAAAATCACTATATATTTCATTTTAATCTCCTCCGTAAAAAAATATAATATATTACTTAATATTATGCACCAAGAGTCAATAAAAATCCATAGTAAATGTTAAAATTTTAAATTATTGTAATAATATGTATTGAAATAAAAAACCATTTAATATATAATAAAATTATGAGTATTGTATAAGGAGCTGATTATAATGATTTTAGTTACAGGTGGTGCAGGTTTTATAGGCAGCCATACTTGTGTAGAGCTTTTAAACAACGGATACGACATCGTTGTAATAGACAATTTTTCAAACTCCGGTCCTGAATGTATAGAAAAAATAAAGGAGATTACAAAAAAAGATTTTAAATTCTACGAGGCAGACCTTTTAGACGAGGAAAAGGTTGACCTGATTTTCAGAGAAAACAAAATCGACTCTGTAATCCACTTTGCAGGATACAAGGCTGTGGGAGAATCTGTAGAGAAGCCTATGGAATACTACCACAACAACATTGGTTCAACTCTAACACTTACAAGAACCATGGCAAAATACGGATGCAAAAAAATAGTATTTTCTTCTTCTGCAACTGTATATGGCGACCCTGCCACAGTTCCCATCAAAGAGGATTTTCCTCTCCATACAACCAATCCTTACGGAAGCACAAAGCTGATGATAGAAAACATCCTTACTGACATATACAACTCTGACAACGAGTGGAGCATTGCACTCCTTAGATATTTTAACCCGATAGGTGCACACAAAAGCGGACTTATAGGTGAAAAACCAAACGGTATTCCAAACAATCTTGTGCCATATATTGCACAGGTTGCAGTAGGAATAAGAGACCACTTAAGTGTATTCGGAGACGACTACAACACACCTGACGGAACAGGCGTAAGAGATTATATCCACGTGGTAGACCTTAGCATAGGTCATGTAAAAGCTGTGGAGAAAATCTCAAAAGAAACAGGTGTTAAGATATACAATCTCGGCACAGGAAACGGATATTCAGTACTTGAAGTTTTACACGCATACGAAAAAGCCTGCGGAAAAGAACTAAAGTATGAAATAGCACCAAGAAGAAGCGGCGATATAGCTATGTGCTACGCTGATACAGAGAAATCCAGAACTGAGCTTGGTTGGACAGCTGAGCGTGGCATAGACGAGATGTGCCTTGATTCATGGAATTTTACAAAGATAAATATGTCAAAATAAAACATCTTTGAAAACATTCTAGCACCAACAATTTTAAAACTCAATGGATTTTAGTTAATGTTAATGGTTTGTTTACAAATTAAAAAGGTGAAACGAATGAACCGACCTCCCAATCGTT
>JAZUPR010000167.1:0-1590 GCA_045605285.1 Clostridia bacterium
TGTCTTGACGAAGCAAAAACAGATTATATGCCTCTTAAAGGAGCGATAATATCTGAATACTATCCTGAAAAACATCTTCGCACAAAATCTGACATTGACATTCTTATAAAAAAAGATGATGTTGAAAAAGTATCTGATATTTTTGAGTCGCAACTTGGATATACGAAGGGTGAAAAAAATGCCCACGATATTTCTTTTTTCAGCAAAAGCGGATATCACATTGAGCTACATTTTTCTTTATCAGAGGGTGATGAAACCACGGATAAAATATTAAATGATGTATGGGAAAACTCTCATAGAAAGACCGATAATCCACATCATTATTATATGAACAACGATTTTTTTGCATTTTATCATATTGTTCACGCGGCAAAGCACATTATAAACGGCGGATGTGGGATAAAACCCGTGGTGGATATGTGGATTATAAAAAACAAAATGGGATATGACGAAGAAAAATTATTTCCCTTGCTTGAAAAAAGTAGTCTTAAAATCTTTTATGATGAGTTTATATATCTTGCTGATGTATGGTTTTCAAAAGCTCCTCATTCTGACGTTTCAAAGAAATTTGAAGATTTTCTTTTTAAATCAGGTGTATATGGAAATCTCGAGAGCAACATTGCCATAGCTCAGCTTAAAAAAGGCGGAAAGACAGGATATATTTTGTCAAAAATATTCTTAAACTACAAGGATATGACTGTCTATTATCCATCCCTTGAAAAATGCCCTCCCCTTTTTCCTCTGTATCAGGTAAGAAGATGGATGAGAATTGCATTTTTTGGCGGGGCAAATATTGCCAAAGAGCAGATAAGGGTTAATCAAACTGCTGACAGTGGCAAAATCAGTGAAATATCAGAACTTATTAATAAGCTCGGTTTATAAAACTTTGGCCTGTATTTTAAAAATACAGGCTTTTTTATTCCAATTTTTTCTTTACATAAAAATTCCTTGCTATGTACACAATAATATTGCAAAAACAAACTAAAGGAGCAATTTTTATATGAAAGCAACAGGAATCGTTCGTAGAATAGACGACCTTGGAAGAGTGGTAATTCCAAAAGAAATAAGACGTACAATGAGAATCCGCGAAGGAGACCCGCTTGAAATATTTACAGACAGAGACGGCGAAGTTATATTCAAAAAATACTCACCCATTGGAGAGCTTGGGGAGTTTGCTACTCAGTATGCCGAAACACTTTACAAAACATCAGGATTCCCTGTATGCATTACCGACAAGGATTCAATAATTGCTACTGCAGGTCTTCCCAAAAAAGAACTTTTTGAAAAGCCTGTAAGCTCTGACATAGAAAGAGTTATGGAAGACAAAAAGCACTATCTGTATGACGGAAACGGAAAGCTTTGTATAACGGAGAGCAACGAAAAATATTCAGCAGGAGTTATATCTCCAATCATTGCTGAGGGTGACATTATAGGAAATGTAATAGTGATAAAAGAAAGCGAAACCGACAACATCACGGAGACAGAACTGAAACTTGCAAATGCAGCTTCTATGTTTCTTGCAAAGCAAATGGAAATATAAAAGACAGACTTTATATGGCGTAGTAGTCATCAGACTGCTACGCTATATTT
>JAZUPR010000168.1:0-7737 GCA_045605285.1 Clostridia bacterium
CTGTATAACAGGGTAGATAATATAGAAAAAAAGGCTGCAATGCTAAGGGAACTTCTGCCTGATGCAACCATAGATATAGCTCACGGACAGATGTCTGAAAGAGAGCTTGAGAGCAAGATGCTCGATATGATAAACGGAGATACAGATGTTCTCGTGTGCACCACTATCATAGAAACAGGCATAGACATACCCAATGTCAACACCATGATAATAGATAATGCCGACCTGCTCGGACTTTCACAGCTCTATCAGCTTCGCGGACGAGTAGGGCGTTCCAATCGTCTTGCCTATGCCTACCTTATGTATGAGGGCAGGAAAGTGCTTGATGAAACCGCGCGTAAGAGACTTTCTGCCATAAAGGAGTTTACAGAGTTTGGCTCAGGCTTTCGTATTGCTATGAGAGACCTCGAAATACGCGGAGCAGGTAATCTTTTAGGAAAAGAGCAACACGGAAATATGAATCTAGTGGGATATGATATGTATTGCAGTCTTTTAGAAGAGGCTGTAATGAGACTCAAGGGCGAACCGCTTCCTCAGAGGATTGAAACACAGATAGATTTAAAGGTTGATGTGCATATTCCTTCTGCCTATATTGAAGAGGAAGAACAAAGATTTATTGTTTATAAAAGAGTTTCCGAAATTCTTACCGAAGAGGACTATCTTTCCATGCAGTCAGAGCTTATCGACAGATTTGGAGACATGCCAAAAAGCGTTGAAAATCTTCTCCAGTCAATGTATATAAAATCTCTTGCGGGAAGGCTTAACATATCTTCTGTTGTAAGAAATCAAAAGGATATTATGATAACTATTGATGATAACTTTGACACAGAGGCAATTGTAAAGCTCATAGATGATTATAAAGGTAAGATTATGTTTTCGTCGGGAGAAAAATCATATATCTGCTATAAATACGACAGTAAGTTCATGTATAATATTAAAATTATATTACAAAAACTTATAAATTTAACACAAGACAAAGATATGCAGTTATAATTGTCGTAATAAGAAATCTTTAGATATATAGGAGGATGATAATATGAAATCCGTAAAACTGGTTTCCTTAATATGTATATTGGCTATGGCAGCATCTGTTCTTTGCTCCTGTATGATTGTAAATACAAATCCGGCAGTAAGAGTTGGGCAGGAAGAGATGAATGCGGATGAATTTGGATATTATGTATACGTTCATAAATCTCAGGCTCTCCAGGAGGCTGGGGTAGATGTTTCTGATACCAAGGCAGTAGAAGATTATTTCAAAGCAAAGACTGATGGTAAATCCAATATAGATACTGTTCTTGATAAAGCAAGTGCAGATGCAACAAGTCTTCTTGTTCAGTACAACAAGGCAATTTCTGACGGAACAGAGTTTTCCGAGGAAGATGAAGCAGAATTTAAAAATCAGATTGACTCTATGAAGGCTCAGACAGGCGGAGAAGAAGGCTATGTGTCACAGCTTTCTTCTTTGGGAATAACACCTGAAGCTTTTGAAAGTCTTTTCAAGAAAAATATGATAATTTCAAAATATATTCATAAGCTTGAAACCGAAGGGAAGTTTGATGTTTCTGATGAAGAAATAACCACCTATATCAAAGAAAACTACATCAAAGCTCAGCATATTCTGTTTATGACGCAGGATTCTGCTACGGGCGAGTTGTATGACGAGGATACAGTTCGTGATAAGAGAACAAAGGCTGAAGAAACTCTCGATAAATTGAAAAATGGTGAAGACTTTGTTAAGCTTATGAACGAGCTTAGTGAAGATACAGGGCTTTCAACAAATCCTGACGGATATGAATTTACAAAAGGACAGATGGTTCCTCAGTTTGAAGAAGCGGCCTATGCTCTCGAAGAAAATCAGATAAGCGATATCGTAGAAACTTCCTATGGATATCATATAATAAAAAGACTTCCGTTTGAGATCAATGAAGAGAAAATTGCTGAACTCAAAGATCAGGCAATGATTGCTTGTCAGAGCGAAAAGCTTGATGTTCTCATACAAGAATGGAAACAAGGCTATGATGTAAAGATATTTAAATCTGTTACAAAACAATTCAAATAATTCAAATTTAAGACTGCAAAGACGTTTGTCCTTGCAGTCTTATTTTTTAAATAACCATTTCCCACACTATTTTCTGACAATTTAATTATATATGAAAGTATATAATATAAAAGTCATTAAAATTTCTGCATAAGGGGCAATTGGTATGGGAAAGGCAAAACAAAATACTACAGCAGGAACAAGAACATATTTTTCAGGACTGAACAGTGAAAATATCATAATATCCGTATTATGTTTTTTGTTTTCCCAGGCAAGTGTACTTACATATATAAATCCTTTTGGGCTGGCATTTTTTGCGTCATCTTTTTCTTCAACCGGTTGGATATACAGCCTCTTTGGAAGTGTTCTGGGGATTATAATATCGCGCGGTGACATGTCATTTTTGAGATACCTCCTTTCTCTGTGTGTCACCGCCTCCGTTCTTGGAATTTTTGAGAAGAGAAAAAACATTTTTATGAGAGCTTCTGTTATAAGCATTACATATTTTTTGATAGGTATTATTTTTATAAATATGGACCGCTTTGTTATGTATGATTTTATGCTGCTTCTTTTAGAATCATTTGTTTGTTTCTTTTCGGTTTATCTCATAAATGACATAATATCTGTATCAAAAAATTTTTCGTCACGCAGTTTTTTTACAACAGGGGAGCTTACATCCATATTTACATTGACATCTATTTTTGTCTTAAGTCTTGGAAATATGCCGGAGTTTTTTGGATTTAAACCTGCTTCGGTTTTTGTAATATTTTTAATTATGAATATCGCTCTTTATACAAATGTTTCTGTATCATCCTTTGCAGGAGTCATTTTTGGTCTTGCCCTAAGCTTAACGGAGCACTACAGCACATCTGTTGTCGGAGCTTACGCTTTTTCTGCTTTTATGGCAAGTCTTTTCAGAAGATACTCCCGACTTGGTGTTGTTCTGGGGTTCTCACTTGCAAATGCTATTATCACCGCATTTTTAAATGACACAGCTTATGTTATATTAAATCCTCTTGAAGTGTTTTTTGTCGGTGTGTTATTTGTTGGCATTCCTCATAAATTTCTTGATTTTTCAGAGGCGTTTTTTAATAAGGTTGTAAATGTGGGAACCAGCGGATATACAGATTCTTTTCACGTAGTAAAGCAGAGAATAAACAGGGTAACAGAAGATATTGAACTTGTAGCCAATATTTATGATAAAGACTGCAAGGAAGTAAATGTCGGTAAAGAGTATCTTGTGAAACTGTTTGATTATGCCTGTGATAATGTATGTGCCTATTGCGGTCTCAAATATGGTTGTTGGAAAAATAACAGTAGTAAAAATTACGCTCTTATGATGGGGCTGTTTGATAAAATGCATCACACAGGACGCCTTTGTGTTTTGGATTTGCCAAAAAGCTTTTCCGAAAGATGTGTCAAAAAAGAAGAATTTGTAAAGGTTATTAACCTTATCTATGAAATCTACCGAACGGACAAGCTCTGGATGGAAAAGATGAGTGAAACAAAAACTCTTATGGCAAATCAGATGTACGGAATGTGTCGTGCAATAAAAAATGCCTCGCAGGATTTGGGGATTGTAAGTGATATGCCAAAAGAGGAATATCTGCGGTCAGAGCTTGAAACAGAGGGGATTTTTTGCGGCGATGTAAAGGTGTTTTTATCAGATGGTGATATCTATTGCATATATCTGGAGTTTCTTGACAATACCCAACAATTTAATATAGAAAAACTATGTCAGATAGTCTCTGACAGCGTAGAAACCCCTGTGCGTTATAATGATACAATCCCCACAAATCACGGGCATCTTATGTGCTTTTATCCAAGAGAGGAGTACACTCTTTCAACCGCTGTGGCAAGTGAGTGTAAGTATGGAGAGGGTGTAAACGGAGATTTTACAGGTGAAGTATTTCTCTCGGACGGATACGGTTATGTTATGCTCAGTGATGGTATGGGCAGCGGAGAAAGAGCAAATAGCCAGAGTAGTGATACTGTAAGAATGATGAAGTCATTTTTGAACGCAGGATTTGAATTCCAGTCGGCGGTAAAACTCCTTAATTCATCTCTTCTTTTAAATTTTTCAAAAGACAGTTTTTCCACTCTTGATATACTTGGCGTAAATCTTGTAACAGGAGAGATTTGTATATCCAAAACAGGCTCTGCACCAACATATATAAAACTTGGGCAAAATGTTAAAAAAATAGAGAGCACATCCTTGCCCGTAGGCATTTTAAGAGAAATTGAGTTTGACCCTGTAATTTTTCAGGCGGACGATGACTACACCGTAGTTGTTATGATGAGTGACGGCGTGTCAAACACTTTGTTAACCGACAGCAAAGACAGGGACTGGATAGGAGATGAATTAAAGACTATCAGTTCCAAAAACGTTCAGCTTGTTGCCAATAAAATTTTAAAAAGGGCTTTGCTTAAATACGATGACAAGGCAGAGGATGATATGACAGTAACAGTTTCTGTAATTTACAAAAATTGAATAATAAGTAAACAATTACATATAATATCCGTGAAGAGGTGAGCACACTATGAAAAAGATGACTGTAATTGAGAAAATACTGTGTGTATTCAAACCTAAGAGAACAACAACCGATATACTTTCAGAAGCGGAAAATATAATCAATCAATATATTTCAGACGACAACAATTTTGAATATATGGGAAATAGCAGAAAAAAATCAAAGGCAAATCTTGCACTGAACTTTGCTATAGTTGTTTCGCTTGTTGTGTTGGCCTTTCTTGCATTTAAGGTTCTTGGCTGAGTATGTGAGCAAAAGTGATTATTATTTTAATAAAAAAAGTCCGAAGATTACTTCGGACTTTTTCCTCTTTATTCCAAATTATTTTACAATAACGATTTCCTTTACAACGTCTTTGTAAATTCTTACAAATACTCTTTCAGGAGCAGATTCATCAAATTTCTGAATGTCACCTGCATCACCAACTCTTACCTGATTAGATGATTTTGTTGTATCTACCATATAGATATTTGCATCACCTATAGCAAGGTTCTGTACTGCTCCGCCATTAACCTGAATGTTGAAGCTTCCCTGGAATTTCTTTGTAACCTTTCCGTATATGGTTGTCATATTGTCGGAATGGTTTGTGGTTTTCTCTGTTTCTTTTGCACTTATATCATAGAGAACCACTATGCCGTCAATCTCACCTGCTGCATTTGTCTTGTACTGGATGATATCACCCTGCGAGAGAGGTTTGTCACCTTTTACAAGAACATCGCTCTCGCCGGTATAAAGGGTTATTTCTTTTCCGTCCTGAAGAGCGTAGAGCTTTTCAATGTCGGCACCGTCTTCGTTTTTGGTTTTGGTTATTTTGTTAACAACTGCTATTGAACTTTCCTCGTTAGCTTCACCTGTTGAGTTTGTAACGATGATTGCTTTTGCGTTGTAATCTTCTGTTACGTTAAATACCAATACATCATATTCGTCATCGTTTATAAAGAATGACTTGTCTCTGATTGAGTAGTCATCAGTATCCTTGCTTGATGCAGGGATATCAAATATGATTGTTTCGTCAGTAACGTTTACGCTCATAGAAGAACCTATAAGTTTTGAAGAAGATGATTTGTATACTACACCCTCTTCTTTCATGTTGAGGAGGAATTTGTCCTCGTCAATTGATGAAGATGTTTCATAGGTGTTTACTTTGTATACTTTGTCATTTGAATTCTTTTCAAAGGTAATGAGCTGCTCGGCAGCGCTGTCTCTGTCTCCTTTTATTGCTTCGAGAGCCTGCTCAGGAGTGAGGTTGCTTTGGGAATTAACTTTTATTTTTGATGCAGAATCAAGAATAATTGTTTCTCCGTCTTTTGTAAAGAGTTTAAAACGGAGCACCTTGTCCATACCTGTAGACAAATCTATATCTGCAAGATATGCAAAGTTTGAGCTTACAGTCACCTCTGCATTAACAGCTGCTATTTTGCCCTCTGCATCGAGGTAGAATGTTCCCTCGTCCTCAAGTTTGATTGAGTATGGGTAGTTTGCAGCGATTGAATAACCCTGTCCGTCAATAAATACTTTTTCATCTTCTGTTTCGCTTACCTTACCTGTGATTGAATTAGTTGAAACTGTTCCGTAGATAAGCTCTTCGTCCTTACTCTTTGTAAGGGTTATTACATCCCATTCTTTAAGCTCTGAAAGTTTAATTTCCTGATTGCCTTTAACCAATCTGAAAGAAAGATCGTCATCCTCTGGGTCGAGAACGAGAGTTTTAAGACCGTATTTGTCTACGATTTTGTGTGTTGCTTCGATAACCTCTTCAACAACATAGTTGGTTGTCTCGTTTACAAATACTATATCATATATTCCTTTGCCTGTTGTATCAAGAAGCGCAATGTTTCCTGATGCAATTTTTTTGAAATCTTCAAAGCTTCCTGCTTTTCCGTTGTAGAGGACTTTTGCATCAGTAGCAATTGTTGCTGATGTGGTCTTTTTGTCCTCTTCTTTGTTTTTCCAGTAGTTAAGTTTCTTTTCTGACTCTGTATTTACAATTGACTCTATATTATCGCTTGTAACTGTTATTACAGAGTTCTTACCCTCAACAGGTCTTGCAAGAAGAAGAGTTTCTGCTTTGGTTTTTGAATCTTTGGCAATATAAGCATCTACATAGAAACCGAGAATTGTTCTTACATCGGCATTTCCCACTTTGTAGATTTTTTCACCAATCTGTATTTCGTCTTTGTCAAGGCTTGATGTTCCGTTTAATGAAGATGAACCTACTGCTGTTACATTTCCTTCTACGAGTTCAACGTCAAGGTTATTCTCAAGAAGTGTTTTGTCAACAACTTCGTAGTTTACATCAGAGCCGAACCCTGTCTGCTCCATAAGGTTGATAGTAAGGGCATTAAATGCCATCTGTGCAACTGCACCTCTTGTTATAAGCTGGTTTGCAGTTCCTGCAACACCTTTTGTAAGACCAATGTTTGCAGCAGTCACAGTGTACCCTGTGGGGTATCCGCCTTTGGCTTCTGCCTGAGGCTCGTAGCCAAGTGCTCTGATCATAATTGCAACTGCCTCTGAAAATTTAATCTGCTCGTCAGGTCTGAATGTTCCCACATCGTCACCTTCAACGAGGCCCTGGTCAGTACCTACATTGATAAAACCGTTTGCCCAGTGATTTTCCACAACGTCAGGGTATTTGGTTTTTCCGTTGGTGTTTGATGCCATTTCGGATAATCCCATAATAGCAACACCGACTTTTGTAACCTCTGAACGAATAATCGCATCGTCAGGTCTGAAATTGCCGGTCTGTGCGTCACCGACCATAATATTTAATGCACCGAGTACATCGGCGGCTTCTTCGTATTTTGTGCCCTCTACATCTGGTGCAACTGCAGCTAATGCTGAGTTTGCCATCATTGTAGCTGTCATAGATAATGCAACAACGGATGAAATAAGTTTTTTGAACTTAGACATTAAAAATCCTCCTTGTATTCAGATACTCAAGTATCTGTGCATTGATATTGGTTTACATAATGCAAAACACACATTTTGTCCATAAACCCCACAAACTATATCGTTTTAAAATGAACTATGATGTTTTATGCTATTTATGTCAACCTACGTGTATATAATATCGTATATACAAAGAGATATCAAGTATTAAATTTTGGCAAAAGTTCAAAAAATGTGTAAAAAAAGAACTGTAGCAAAAATGAAATCATTTTGCTA
>JAZUPR010000169.1:0-3126 GCA_045605285.1 Clostridia bacterium
ATGTTTTCTGTATCTGACGATTGCCAGAATGCAGACGGTATAATTCTTCGAAGTTTTTCAATGCACGATATGGAACTTCCTGAACAGCTTCTTGCAATAGCAAGAGCGGGTGCAGGAGTAAACAATATCCCTGTGGATAAATGCAGCGAAAAAGGTATCGTTGTGTTCAACACTCCGGGTGCAAATGCAAATGCGGTTGCAGAGCTTACAATTGCAGGTCTTTTACTTGCATCAAGAAAGATTACAGACAGTGTTGAGTGGGCAAAAACCCTAAAGGGAGAAGGCGAAAATATAGGCAAACTTGAAGAAAAGGGCAAAAGTTCTTTTGCAGGTCCTGAAATAAAAGGAAGACGCCTTGGTGTAATAGGTCTTGGAGCAATCGGTGCTATGGTTGCAAACCTTGCAATAGCTCTTGGTATGGAGGTTGTAGGCTATGACCCATATATCTCTGTAGATGCTGCGTGGAGACTTTCAAGACATATTAAAAAATCCTCTGACCTTAAGATGATGGTTTCAAACTGTGATTATATCACAATTCACCTTCCTCTTACTGATGGAACAAAAAATATGATAAACGAAGAAATTTTTGATTGTATGAACGAGGGAACACGCCTGGTAAACTTTGCAAGAGGCGGTCTTGTAGACAATAAAGCACTTAAAAATGCCATGGAAAGAGGCAAAATTGCTTGTTATGTAACAGATTTTCCTTGTGAAGAGACTCTCTCTATGGATAAAGCAATAAATATCCCCCACCTTGGTGCGTCTACTGCTGAATCTGAGGATAACTGTGCTATTATGGCAGCTAAGGAAATGGCTGACTTTTTAAGATTTGGAGTTATCAAAAATTCTGTAAACTATCCAAACTGTGAGCTTCCTGTTGAGAGCAAATACAGACTTACTGTTGCTCATAAAAATGTTCCCAATATGCTGAGCACATTCTCATCCGTTTTTGCAGATGAAAACATCAATATCGTTAATATGCTCAACAAAAGTAAGGGCGACTATGCATATACTATAGTTGACATTAACTCTGTTCCCGATGATTTGTATGACAGACTCGCAGCTATAGATGGTGTGTGTAAGGTTAGAATTATTGAGTTTTAATAAATCTATATACAAAAATTATTAATAGTATTCAAGGGAGAGCATAAGTGTTCTCCCTTTTTTATTTAAACCCTTCCCCTATAGCGTGTGAAATTATTGTTGTGTTATGAACCATTCTATAATTGCAAATTCTTAAAAAATTCGGGCAAAATATAGACAACCTATCAACTTTGTGATATCATAATTTTAACAAAATGTTTTTATGACATTGGGAGGATTTTATGCTCGAATTAAAGAATATTTCCTATATCGCCAAAGACGAAACAGGCGAAAAAGAAATTATAAAAGATGTCAGCTTTACTGCAGACGAGAGATTTGTGGCAATCACAGGGCCAAACGGTGGCGGAAAATCTACCTTGGCAAAGATAATTGCAGGAATAATAAAACCTACATCGGGAAAGGTTATCTTAGATGGCAAGGATGTCACAGACCTTACTATCACAGAAAGGTCAAACCTTGGCATAAGCTTTGCCTTTCAGCAGCCTGTAAGATTTAAAGGTATAACTGTCAGAGACCTTATTATGCTATCTAGCGGAAGAAAAATAAATGTTTCCGAGGCTTGTGATTATCTTTCACAGGTGGGACTTTGTGCAAGAGACTATCTTGACAGAGAGGTAAACAGCAGCCTTTCAGGAGGAGAGCTTAAGAGAATTGAAATAGCCACAGTTCTTGCACGTGGCACAAAGCTTACTGTTTTTGACGAGCCCGAAGCGGGCATAGACCTTTGGAGCTTTAACAATCTTATAAAGGTTTTTGAAAATATGTATGAAAACATAAATGGCTCAATTATTATCATTTCCCATCAGGAGAGAATACTTAACATTGCCGACAAAATCATTGTTGTTGCAAAAGGAACTGTCGACAAAATCGGCACAAAAGATGAGATACTTCCCTCACTCCTTCAAGGGACAAGTGTGTGCAGTACTCTTACTGAAAAATTGGGTTAAGGAGGGAATTTTATGGATGCAATTCAAAAAAATCTGCTATTGCAAATAGCTGATCTTCACAAGGTTCCCGAGGGAGCATACAACATAAGAACAAACGGAAAAACCGAGGGGAGAAACACCACAGCAAACATTGAAATTGTGCAAAAGAAAGACTCTCCCGGCATAGATATCATCATAAAAGACGGTACAAAAAACGAGAGTGTTCACATTCCTGTTATCCTCTCAGAATCCGGCATAACAGAAACTGTTTATAACGACTTTATAATTGGAAAAGACTGTGATGTAACAATTGTTGCAGGATGCGGCATTCACAATTGCGGCGACCAGAAATCCCAGCACGACGGAATACATTCCTTTCATATAGGCAAAAATTCTTCTGTGCGATATGTTGAAAAACATTATGGCGACGGAGACGGAGTCGGCGGCAGGGTTATGAATCCCACAACCATTATTGAAATTGACGAGGGTGGATTTATGCAGATGGATACCACTCAGATAAAGGGTGTGGACTCTACTGACAGAGTAACAAAAGCCACCTTGAAAAAAGACGCTAAAATCGTTATCAATGAAAAGCTTATGACACATGGAGAACAGGTTGCAAATACAGACTTTACAATTAATCTTGACGGAGAAAATTCCTCTGCAAACGTGGTTTCCCGTTCTGTTGCAAAGGAAAAATCGGTGCAAAAATTCTTATCAAGGATAAACGGAAACAATAAGTGCTCAGGTCATACAGAATGTGATGCTATTATTATGGATGATGCAAAAGTATCTGCAATTCCTGAAATCACCGCAAGTTCTATAGATGCATCCTTAATCCACGAGGCTGCAATCGGCAAGATTGCCGGAGACCAGCTTATAAAGCTTATGACTCTCGGTCTTACAGAGCAAGAGGCAGAAGAGCAGATTATCAATGGATTTTTGAAATAATTAATAATTGTTGAAGGCATTTGCTTTTAGGCAAATGCCTTCTTCTTTCTGGTTTCCAAAGGCTTTGCCTCTGGTCGTTTTAGGGGGGATGTGGGGAAATCGAAATCCTCGAAGGGTTTTTGCTTGCCTTCCCCTTGAGGGGAAG
>JAZUPR010000170.1:0-3446 GCA_045605285.1 Clostridia bacterium
GAGGGTTCCAAGGGTTTACCCTTGGTCGTTTGTGGGGGTGAAAGGGGGAGAATCGAAACTCCCCCTTTGTTTTGCTACTTTTGCAATCAAAAGTAGGGAAAGATTTTTAAAATAAAAATATATAAAAATCGGTAGGACACACAGGTCCTACCCTACAAAAAATCCACTATAAAACGAAGTTGGCATTTGATGAATCAAATGCCTACCATAATTATTCATTATTCATTAAAAAGAGGTGATCACATGGCACTTGACGGTGTGGCAATAAATGCTCTGTCTAAAGAGCTTAACAAAAAACTTTCTGGTGGACGAATAGACAAAATCCACCAGCCCGAACAGGGTGAAATAATAATGCATATAAGATGCGCCGGTGAAAACTTGCGTCTCCTTTTGTGTGCAAATCCGTCATTTCCAAGGGTTCACCTTACCTCGTCTTCAAAGGAAAGTCCAACAAGTCCGCCTATGTTTTGTATGCTCCTTAGAAAGCACCTTGGCGGCGGCAAAATACTTTCTGTATATCAGAAAGAATTTGAAAGAATTATATATTTTGATATTGAGTCCAATGACGAAATGGGCTTTAAATCCGTAAAACACCTTATAATTGAAATAATGGGTAAGCACTCAAACATCATTCTTACAGACGAAAGCGGCAAAATAACCGACAGCATTTATCACGTGGATATGACCGTCAGCTCTGTGAGAAATGTTCTGCCGGGTCTTATGTATGAACTGCCGCCAAATCAAGGGAAAATTAATCCCCTCGGAGAGAGCGCAGAGGATATTTTTTCTCATCTTGACGGGTCGGACACACAATTAAAATCTAAGCTTATAAACACATATTCGGGCATAAGTCCTCTTGTAGCGGGAGAGATTGTGTACCTGTCTACAGGCTCAGCTGACACTCTCGGCTCTGAGACAAACGCTGAAGTGCGAAAAAGAGTAGCACAATGCTTTTTCTACTTTTTGTCAAAAATAAAGGATAACAAATTTTCTCCGACAGTTCTTGTGAGTCGCGAAAACAATAAAATGCTTGATGTATGTGCAACGGATATCACGCTCTACGAAAGCCTTGCAGACAAGGAAAAATATGAAACAATGAGCGAGGCTCTGGATGCTTTTTATATAAAAAAGGCTGCCAACGAAAGTATAAGACAAAAAAGTGCAGACCTTTTAAAATTTGTGAGCAACAACATTGACAGATGCAGAAAAAAACTGCAGATTCAGAATGAAACCTTGCAAAAGGCATCAAAAAGGGAAAAGTACAAAATATACGGCGACCTTATCACCGCAAATATATATCAGATTCAAAAAGGCGTAGAGGGTGTAAAGCTTATAAACTTTTATTCGGAAAACGGGAAAGAAGTGTTCATTCCTTTGCAAAATGACTTGACCCCTGCCCAGAATGCCCAGAAGTACTACAAAAAATACACAAAGGAAAAAACCGCCGAGGAAGAGACCTTAAAGCAAAAGGAAATAAACGAAAAAGAGCTTTATTACCTTGAGTCTGTCCTTTTGTCCATAGAAACTGCGGAAAATTCTTCTGAGCTTACTCAGATAAGAGACGAGCTTATCGAAGAAGGCTATCTTAAAAACAAAGGCAGAATAAAAAAAGGCAAAAAAGAGACTATAACCCCTCTTCACTTTGTGTCAAGCGACGGATATGACATATACGTTGGCAAAAACAACAGACAAAATGACTATGTCACCTTTAAAATTGGTCGCTCCACAGATTTGTGGTTTCACACCAAGGGAATTCACGGCTCCCACGCCATAGTAAAGACAACCGACGCCGAAACAGTTCCCGACAACACCTATATTGAGGCAGCAACCCTTGCCGCATATTATAGCAGAGGGCGTCAGGGAGAGAACATTCCTGTGGATTACACCGAGCTTAAAAATGTGAAAAAGCCAGGGGGAGCAAAGCCCGGAATGGTTATTTATGTGAATTATAACACAATTTACGCAACTCCAACCGAAGAAATTACCAAAAAACTTACTAAAATTTAATAAGCAGTAAAAATTTTGGAATTTCGCTATTGACTTTTTAATATTATGTGTGATAAAATCATTTATGTTGACTATCTTTAAAATCGGAGGTGAATTACATGCCTAACATTAAATCAGCAAAGAAAAGAGTATTGGTTATTTCTACAAAAACTCTCAGAAACCAGATGATCAAAACAAATCTTAAAACTTGCATAAAGAATTTTGAATCTTGCGTTGCTGAAAATAACAAGGAAAAAGCTCTCGAAGCTTACAAACTTGCTATTAAGAAAATCGATCAGGCAGTTGCAAAAGGTATTCTCCACAAGAATACTGCAGCAAGAAAAAAATCTCAGTTATCTCTTAAGTTCAACAAAATTGCATAATTAAAGATTTTTTATATAAAACCCTCGCAAATAATTGCGAGGGTTTTGTATTTGTAAAATTAATGATTTTATTGTAGGGGAGGGGTCCACCCCTCCCGAAAAATTGCAAAAACAAAATGGGAGGGCACTCAATTCATTTTTCTTCTTTAAAAAAATCTTCCCATTTTTGCGGAGTAAAGGTTATCGTGGTTATTTCACCGTTAAAAATATTTAGTTTGTCTTCTTTGATTTCCAAAGTCAAAAAATCTTTTTGATAATCGGCAATGCCAGATATAAAATATTCATCATCAGCAAATATTCCGCCATTTTCAATCACATACGGATAATATATACATATATCATATCCACGATATGAGTCTGTCCAAGCAAAATCTTGAATTTTATCATTGTATGACAATGATCCTGTAAAAAAATAGGTTTCCTCATCCCAATAAAAATATGTGTCTTCAAGTTCGTTGCATACCCATACATATTCATTGTTACATTGCGGTCTTGTATCTGAATCTACAACACAACCGAAAAGAATTGTAAGACATAAAACTAAAGGAATAAGAAAGACTTTTTTAATCATGTTTTTTATTCTCCTTTTTTAATACACATTGCAATATTATTGGTTGGTATCCATATTTTTTTATCCTTTTCGAAATGGATTCTTCATACCTTTCAGGCTTATCATTATAAAACTCGAAATCTCCGTTTTTTGATTTTTGAATTGATATGATGTGCATTCCCCGTGTCACATCATCTGAATTCCAAACTGATAAAAGGTATGTATCAGCTTCCGGGACTTTCTTGTCATTTAATATATCCTCACCCTTTATGTTTTTTACATCATATCCATTTCTTTTGAAGTATCTTTCTATAGCGTATGGGTTTGTGCCGAAATATCCTCCAAGCATTTTTCCTTCGTCTTCAAACTCAAGTGCTATATCTCTTATATCCTTTTCATCATCTGCAACGAGTATGCATTTTCTATTGTCTGCCATAGCTACCTCCACACGGTATATGGGTCTATTATACATTAACCCACAAGGCTTTTCAAGAGCAAAGACCGCCGCAGTGTTTTGTATCGCAGGT
>JAZUPR010000171.1:0-4407 GCA_045605285.1 Clostridia bacterium
TGATTTTTCAAAAATTGCAAAAGAAGAAGGATTTATCGATATTGCAAATTCTTTTGAAATGATAGCAAAAATCGAGGAAATTCATAGCAACAGATTCTTAAGACTTGCCAACGAAATGACAGATGATAGCCTTTATGTAAAGGAAACAGACACTATATGGCGTTGTACAAACTGCGGATTTGAGATACACAGCAAGGGAGCACCGCTTGTATGTCCCGTTTGTAACCATACAAGAGGACATTTTCTCGAAAAAGACTATTTTAATATTCTTTAATCGTAAATTTTGGCATAATTATCATATTAGGGAGTGATAATTGTGTTTAATGCTTCAGATTTTAAGTACAAAGAGGTAATAAATTTAACCGATGGGGAGAGACTTGGATTTGTATATGATTTAGAAATAGATCTTACCACAGGAAATATTTTAAAGGTTATAGTTCCGGGAAGAGATAAAAAGTCAATTTTTTCCAAGTCAAAAGGCATGAAAATTCCCTGGTCATCCATAAAGAAAATAGGCGATGATATCATACTTGTTGACCTTATATCAAATGTATAATTTAAAAATACAAATGCATAATAAATACGAAGGGAGTGTTTATTATGAATAAATTTTCAACCGGCATGATAGTGGGAGCAATCGTCGGGGCGACAATGGGGATGCTCATTGACCCGATCAATGACAAAACTCACAAAAAAATGGAAAAAGAAGCCAATAATATGTTCCGTACAATTGGAACTGCACTAGACAATGTTGTTTCTTTGTGGATGTAAAAAATCGAGACTGCTCTTTATAGAGCAGTCTGTTTTTTTACGCAAAAATCAATCCGGATTTTACAAGAAAAAATCCGGATTGATTTTCTTATATTTCCATTTGCTTTGCCAGAAACATAGAGGCTGCATTTGCAAGTTTAAGTTCTGTTTCTGTAATGTTGTCGGTTTCGTTTTCCTTTATCACTATTACATTCCCTATAATGTCGCCCTCGGCTATAATTGGAGATATGACACCAGCAGAATATTTTTCGTTGCTTTCTGTTATAGAAAGCTTTCCGCTTCCGTCAGAAAGATAGTGCTTCTTGTCTTCCATAACTCTTTCTATATCAGAGCTTACAGGTTTTTCAAAAAGCTCTTTCTTGGGAAGTCCTGCTGTAGCAATTATAGAATCCTTGTCGGTAATGCATACTGGAAAGCCTGATGTTTTGTAAAGTGTTTCGGCATACTGGGTAGCAAATTCGCCAAGCTCTCCGATTGGTGAATATTTTTTGAAAATAACTTCGCCGTCTCTGTCTGTAAATATTTCAAGCGGGTCTCCTTCGCGGATTCTCATTGTGCGTCTTATTTCTTTTGGAATTACCACTCTTCCAAGGTCGTCAATTCTTCGCACTATTCCTGTTGCTTTCATATAAAAATTGCCCCTTTAGTTTGTTTTTGCAATATTTATTGTGCACATAGCAAGGAATTTTTATGTAAAGAAAAAATTGGAATAAAAAAACCTGTACTTTTTAAATACAGGCTAAATTATATTTATAAACCAAGCTTGTTTATAAGCTCTGATATCCAATTTATTTTATTATTATCAATTGTTTGATTAATCTCTATTTGTTTTTTTGCAATATTTGCTCCGCCAAAAAATGCAATCCTGAACCATCTTCTTACCTGATAAAAGGGAAATAGGAGGGGGCATTTTTCAAGAGACGGATAATACACTGTCATTTCCTTGTAGCTTAAAAATATTTTTGACAAAAGATATCCTGCTTTGCCGCCTTTTTTATATTGAGCTATGGCAATGTTGCTCTCGAGGTTACCATATATACCCGATTTAAATAGAAAGTCTTCAAGTTTTCTGGAAATATCAGAATGAGGAGTTTTTGAAAACCACACATCAGCAAGATATATAAACTCATCATAAAAGGTTTTAAGACTACTTTTTTCAAGCATTGAAAATAGCTTGTCTTCGTCATATCCCATTTTGTTTTTTATAATCCACATATCCACCACGGGTTTTATTCCACATCCACCACCAAGGATATGCTTTGCAGCATGCACAATGTGATAAAATGCAAAAAACTCGTTGCTCATATAATAGTGATGTGGATTTTCAACCTTGCTATATGAGTTTTCCCATACATCATTTAATATTTTATCAGAAACTTCTTCTCCCTCTGATAAAGAAAAATGAAGCTCAATGTGATATCCACTTTTACTGAAAAAAGAAATGTCGTGGGCATTTTTTTCACCCATTGTATATCCAAGCTGGGATTCAAAAATATCAGATACCTTTTCAATATCACATTTTTTTATAAGAATGTCTATATCAGATTTTGTACGAAGGTATTTTTCAGGATAGTATTCAGATATTATTGCACCTTTAAGAGGCATATAATCTACTTTTGCCTTATCAAGACAAGAGCAGACAGATGAAAACTCGTTTTCGCTCTGCATAAATCTATACAGAGCAATCATCTGGGTATTTTTAAAATGCACCTTGTATTCTTCGTTTTGTAAAAGTCCGTTTTTGTATAGTGAATACCCAACCAATGGAGATACCTCCAAAGATTCACTCAGGCTAAATAAGGATTCAAAATTTATGTCCTCATATTTCACGTTTGAGGGGGTATCCATTATTGCAGAGGATATAAGCTGTGTTATGATTTTGTATATCTTTTGCATTTTGTTCTCCTCTTTTATAATTACTCGCTATCCCAAAGTTTATTTTACTGTAAATCCTTTGTATGTTTTTTGCACGTTTTCATAGCTTTCAAGATTTCCTATATCATATCTTGAACCTGGCATTTCATAGGCATAAACTTTAGATTTTTTGCTCATCCATGTAACCAGACTTCCCGGTGCATCTACTCCGCAACCACCCTCTATAGCCTCGTCTATCCTTAATATATCATATTTTTTATAGAAATAGAAAGGGGGACAGCACCAGTTCGATTTGGGGTTTGCGGGTTTTTCTTCCATATTTATAATAATGTCATTTTCACCGAGTTCTATTACGCCGCTTTTTTGAAGTTTGTTTTCTTCAGATTCAAAATATCTCATTACACATGAGGCATCTTTCTCTTTGGCATAATTTATAAATTTCTTGAGAGAAAAGTCCAGTACATTGTCTCCTGCAATAATAAGCATATCATCGCAAAGACCCAGTTTGTCTATGGCAAATTTTATGTCCTTTACAGCACCGAGACGGGTTTCATTAGATTCTGTACCGTCATCAACCACTGTTACAGGATAGGGTTTTTCACTTTTCCAGTTTTCGAAATGATGTGCGAATTTGTGATTGGAAATAACTATAAACTCACTTACCACACCGCTTTCATATATGTCGTCGCATAGGTGGTCAAGTATTGATTTTTCACCGACTTTTAAAAGCGGCTTTGGAAAATTTTCTGTCAGCGGATATAACCTTGTAGCATATCCTGCAGCAAGTATAATACATAACATAGTTTTATTCACCTTCCAGGGAAACACCGTCTGCACTCTCGCAGATGTGTACAGAATATTTATCTTTCAAAATCGGAAATTCTTTAAGATATTCTGTTGATACTTTTCCAATAATTTTTTCTTCAAAAGCAGGGTCAATAAGAGCCATACAACAACCCTTAAAACCTGCACCCGAAAATCTTCCGCCATAAACTCCGTCTGTTTTGGTCATTATTTCATATAGCTTTTTAAGTTCTGGAGAGCCTGTCTCATATTTGTATATGGAACTGTGCCCACTCTCAAATGACAGTTTTCCGTAGGCCTGAATATCGCCTCTTCTCCAGGCGTTTGCACCTGCTTCTACTCTTTTGCACTCTGTATACCAGTGCTCTGCGCGTTTTGCCCAGGTTTCAGGGAGTCTTTTCTTGTATTTTTCAAAAATCTCGTATGGCACATCTCTTAAAAATGTTTCTTCATACTTTCCGTATTCCATTCCTGAAAATGCCTTCAGGGCATAGGCTGCACTTTTGCACTCGTCAATTCTCATGTTATATTTTGAGCCTGCAAGATTTCTTTCGAGTCCTGAAAAGAATATTGCAATTTTGTATGGCGGCATATCCTTGTGCACGGGGATTAATTCGTAAGTGTCATCAAGGGTGTCAAGATACAAGAGGTGGTCTTTTTTTGAATAAACCTCGCAGGATTGGTCAAGCTTTCCGCAGGAAACACCTACATATTTGTTTTCGGCATCTTTTGCCATGTTAATAAGCTCTAAGTTTGAAAGCTTTATGTCGTTAGCTTTGCAAAGAGCTGATAAAAATGCAATTGTTACCGCAGCAGATGATGACAGACCCCCTATAGGCAAACTTCCGTCAATAACTCCGCATATACCCTTTGTGAGAGTATGTTTTTTTGAAAGTGCCATAGTTGCGCCTCGCAGATAATCTGCCCAGTCATCCTGCTTGGTGTTTGGCACTTGAC
>JAZUPR010000172.1:0-4884 GCA_045605285.1 Clostridia bacterium
ATCCTTTAACAAATCAGGCTCAAAATAGACAATTTCTACTTGGGGCTTTTTTTCAATCATATTATAGATGACAATTAATCTTTCATTTATTTTTTCAATGACATTTTCGTCAAGAAAAGACTCATCATCGGTATATCTGGCACATTCTTTTACGGAGTCTTCGTGTCCGGAAAGAGCACGAAACGCACCGAACTGAGCAGCCCTTGCTAAGCCCGGCATTCTTTTATGATGTCTTGGCTCGGGATGAGGTAAATTTATAATATCATCATATTCCATTATGCCTTATGTCCCCCTATCTGACCGTTTCTGTCTATACTGGTTGCACCATCTTCAAAATTCATTCCTTTAAGAATTGCATTTTTTCCATACTGTTTTTTTATTGAAATCATAGTCTCCTGAATACTTCTTTCCTTTTTCAGCCTGATTTCATCTTGTTCTAATTTTTCTTTTTGTTTTTCATAATCGGTAAATATATTTATCTGCTCATAGGCTTTTTCTCTTTTTGCATCCTCTTGAGAAATAATATTATTTGCAGAAATATTAACACGACGGACAAGTAATTTTTCATTTATAATTCTGTCGTACAATTTAAGGACAGCTTCCATAATCATACTTGTAGAAGAGGTATGAAAATCTAAATTTATTGTTCCGTGGGCGTGTTTGGGTATTTTTCTGTTGTACACATCATAAGAAATTTCACCGTCGTATTCAGCATCACCCTTTAAATTATCAATATCATATCCGATAGTTACAACCATCTGATTTGTAACAAGGTTTTTTTCTACCAGGTCAAGCACCAGAAGTTCTGTCATCTCCTTAAGGATAAGTCGTGCTTTGTCTGATGTATAAGGACAATGGAGAACCTGCCCTGCTCCCATGCTTTTTGAATCCGGAGTATATCCCCGAATATCTTTCATGGTACAGGGTTCCCAACCCCATGCATGGTCTATAAGAAGTTCTGCATTTACTCCAAAGAGCTTGTACAAGCGATTTTCTCCATACGATGTGAGTGATTCCCTGGCAATATCGCCCATGGTATACAAGCCGTTTGCCTCAAGCTTTTTGGCATAGCCCTTGCCAACTCTCCAAAAATCTGCTATGGGTCTGTGTGTCCACAGTTTTTCTCTGTATGACATTTCATCAAGCTCGGCAATTCTCGCTCCGTCTTTATCCGCTTTTGTGTGCTTTGCTTCAATATCCATTGCTATCTTTGCAAGATACATATTTGTACCAATGCCGGCTGTGGCTGTAATACCTGTTTGTGCTAAGACATCTTTTATAATTGTTATCGCAAGTTCTCTCGGGGTCTTTTTATATGTTTTCAAATAGTTGGTAATATCTATAAAAACCTCATCTACCGAATACACGTGAATATCCTCAGGAGCAATATACTTTAAATATATTTCATATATTCTGGTGCTGTATTCCATATAAAGAGCCATCCTTGGCGGTGCCACAATATATGAAAGTGCAAGGTTAGGATTTTTCTTGAGTTCATTATAATCACAGGATTCTCCCGAAAATGTTCTTATTCTCCCTGAATATTTCCTGTCTGAATTTATTTTTTTAACTCTTTGAACAACCTCAAACATTCTTGCCCTTCCCGGTATTCCAAAGGATTTTAAAGACGGCGACACAGCAAGACATATTGTCTTTTCGGTCCTTGACATATCCGCAACAACAAGATTTGTTGTCATTGGGTCAAGGCCTCTTTCCACACATTCTACAGAGGCATAAAATGATTTTAAATCTATACACAGATAAATTCTATTTTTCATTTTTATACCCCCTTAAACAAATCATTCTTTTTCAGGTAAAATGCATACCTCATTTTTATTTGTGGACAAAACTACCGATGTACGGGTAAGTGATACTCCGTTTATACCCTTTATATAATTTAACACAGATTCAAGATTTTTACTGGTTGTGGTAACAACCTTTAGCAAAAAGTCAAAATCTCCTGCTATGTAATGACACTCTGTTACATGATTGTTGTCTTTTATATTATCTATAAAGCTGTCATTAAAGCTTGGATGTTCCAGTCTAACTGATATAAAAGCTATTAAATCTCTTCCGGTTGCAGATGGATTTATAAGCATCGTGTACTGATTAATAACTCCTGATAATTCAAGCTTTTTTATTCTTTCTATTACTGCCGATGTTGAAAGATTAATTTTATTTCCAATATTTGTGGCATTCTCTCTTGAATTTTCTTTTAAACAAGATAAAATCTGATAATCTAAAGCGTCCATTATACATTCCCCCCTATATTTATTGTTATTATAACAAAAATCCCGAAAAAAGTAAATAGGTTTTGTAATTTGGCAAAAAAAATTAAACAAACAAAAAAGCACCTTAAGGGTGCTTTTTGTTTGTAAAACGGAACAACAATTTTACAAAATTTTATTATCCTATAAACATTTGTGTCCAGTAATTTCCACTTGCAACATATCCAACACCAATTTTTTTATATGAAGCATTTAATATGTTGGCACGGTGACCTGAAGAATTCATCCATGCATCTACAACTGCCTGCGGTGTCCTTTGTCCTTTCGCTATATTCTCTGCCGCAGTTTTATATGATATACCAAAATTTTTTATCATATTAAACGGACTGCCATAAACAGGGCTGGTGTGCGAAAAATAGTTATTGTCTTTCATATCCTGCGACTTATATCTTGCCACTCGACTCAGCTCCCAATCTGCTGCAAGAGTCTTAAGTCCGTTCTTTACTCTGATTTCATTTACCAGTCTGATAACCTCATTTTCATAGTTTACAACTGTTGCATCAGTCCGTGGTATATTTAAAACCTGCCCCGGATAAATAAGGTCAGGATTTACAATATGTGAATTTGCACTTTTTATTTCACTCAGGCCAACTTCATATTTAACTGCAATTTTCCACATGCTGTCGCCTGATACAACAGTATGTTTTACCATTGATGCTGCACTTGCTGGAAACATTGTTATTATCTGAATCGCCGCTATCAGCGAAATTAATGTCTTTTTCATTGTAAGCCCTCCTAAATTTATTAATGTCACTATATCCGTGACGTATATATTATAACATATAGGGCTATATATCCTCAAATGTAATATATGGGAATATACCTATGCAAGCGTATGACCAAATACTCTTAAATAGAAAAAACCTCTCAAGGTTTGAGTCCTTTTTATCATACTGTCACCAATAAAATTAACTATAAATTATATATAATTTATTTTATGTTTTTTAATTTTTTTATACCTATGGATTAAATATGGCAATATTAATATCCCACATAAAATGTATATAGTTATATAAATAATCCTAAACGGTAATATTAAATATCTCAATTTATATTTATAGTAGCTTAATCGTTCTGCGACTATTACTTGTTTCAATTTACCGCATCCCTCACACAAATCCAAATCCTTTGATATAATATATTTTACTTTTTTGTAGTTAGATTGATTTAATTTATTCCAACAATCCAAGCAAAACTCTGCCATATAATCACCTCTTTTATATTATAGGTCAATTTCACCATAATTTCAATAGGGAAATTTGCCATAATATAAATGGTGATATTTATGAATAAATTAAAAGAACTAAGACTTGAAAAAGGTTATACTCAAATAAAAATTCAAATGCTGACAGGAATTGACCAAAGCGATTACTCCAAACTAGAAAATGGTAAAAGATATTATACATTTGAACAGTTAAAAAAACTAGCAATAGCACTTGACACAAGTATGGATTATCTTGCAGATTTAACAGATGAAAAAGAACCATATCCACGAAAAAAATCTAAATAAAATTAATTAAAAAGACTATCTGACGATAGTCTTTTTCTTTACGCAAAAACCCTCTCAGGGTTCGAGTCCCTTTTAACATACTGTCACCATCAAAGATACGTACACAAATGAATTTTAGGAAATAGTGAAGCATGAATAGGTAGTAAGTAAAATCTCTGCACTGACGTGCACGAATTTTTAGCTCTTATGTTCTAAAAAGAACTTGTTGTAAACCAAGAATTTTTTCTTTTTATTATAATACACTTTCCTATTTATAGATAAAGCCTTTATAATATGGAAGTTTCCAGTATATATATATTAAATCCGCTGAACATCTCCTTAAAACAATTAACTGTGCTACTATATGAACGACGTTTAACATCCTTAAAAGTTACATATATCTCTTCTCTTTCTTTGAGAATTTTCAATTCACTTATATTGAACCCATGTTTCTCTGCAACCTCAATAATTTTTTCTGTTACATCATCGTTATATGAATACTCCCCTGGTATATCAGCCTTAAACATCAGTTTCCTCTCTATTAGAGGTCTATCCGCAATCCGATCTTCAAGTTTTTTATTTGAACTTAAAACCGCTTCTTCAATTTTTGTAAGGCGATTCATTATATACTCTAGTGGTTCTTTATCCTCTGTGTTAACACTTGCTAAAACAGAGGTGTCATGACTAATATCTCCAAGAATATCGATAATCGGACCTGCTTTCAAATCAAAATCAATTGCTTGTTCAGCCTTAATCAAATTATCTCTAAGTTCTAAAACTCCTTTTGCATCATTTTGATAGAAAATAGTTCTTTCCATAATTACATCTGCTGGCAATGTAGTATCTTTATCAGATATCATAATAACCGGTTTCCCTATTGCATGCCGAAGGGCTAATTCATACATTACATTCGGGTTTCTTTCAGTCAGGTTTGCAATAACCAAATCATCAGAATAAATCTCATTAATAATTTGTTTTGTTATTGTTCCTGGCGTAGTAATTTTATGTGCAACAACTATTTCATAATTATCACCTAGAGCAGGAATAATAGCAGCATCAATAATGCCTTCAATATGTCTTCTGATTGGATCTGTTTCTTTGCCAATT